>JAYVWQ010000379.1:0-9174 GCA_043785945.1 Akkermansia sp. | reverse complement strand
CAGGTTCAAGGCGCGAATCGCCGGCACCAGTCGCTTCGTGAGCCTGGGGTCATCGGCGAAAAACAAGATGTTGGCCGTCTTCACCATGCGGGCGCGCTTCAGCCAGTCGCGAACTTCCAGTTGTTCTGGCTGCTCGGCGTCGCGGCAAAACTCACACTTCAAAAACTCGGCCAGCAGGTCGCGATGCAGGATGTCCTGCGGACGGTTCTTCTTTTCTGCGAGGGCAAATTTTTCGTCGTAGAGCAGCGCGGGATCGACCACGAAAAAATCGAAACCGCTGGCATGGACTTGCCGCGCGCTGTCCGCACTTTCGCGCTCGGTCATGTGCAACCCTTGCTCGATGAAATCCACTTCGAGACCGGCGTAGGTGATCGTGCGCGTCTCCGGCTTGACCGGCGCTCCGAACAGTTCAGCGGCCTCCTCGCTGCTGATGCCCATGAAGTCCACATCCTTGCTCAACCAAGTAATCTCCTCTTCGGGCGTAAAAATGGGCGTGCGAAAATCCGGGTCATCGGTCTGCTCCAGATTACGGCGATAAAACCAGCAGGCTCCGCCTCCGACGAGCTGCCAGAGCGGAAAAAGTTCCGGGAACCGCTGCTCCAAAAGCTGAAGCGCGTCGCGAATTTTCTCCCAGTCGTAGATTTTTGGCAGGCCCACGTTACTTGATGTACATGACGCGGTGCTTCCGCCTCACGATGGTGATTTTGCCGAATGAATCCGCCATCTGCTTCAACTCTTCCGGCGTGTAGCGGTTGCCCGGAAGCTCCTTCCACTTCTGCTTCCGCTCGAACGCGGCGGCGCGCTCGGCCTCAGCGGCTTCAGCTAGTAGAGATTTTTTCGGATCAGAATTCACAGGCGCGCTCAGGCGAATTGCAACCGGCCTTTCGGCTCAGGAATCGCCCGGCCCAGAGACTTTGCCGTTTCGATCCATTCCTTGATCACCACATCCACGTTCTTCAGCGCGGCCTGGCGGGTCGGGCCGTCGGCAGCGCAGCCGGGGAGTTCCGGCACCAAGGCGATAAAGGCTTCGTCGTCCTTGCTCCAGTAAATGATGACTTCGTATTTGCTCATGTCAGTCCTCCGCGAGTTTGTATTTCAAGATCGCTTCGCGCACTTGTTTCACCTGATACGGTTTCGCACTCGCTCCACGCGGCTGCAAGTTCAGGATTTCCTCCACCCCGTCCCGATGGAAAATGTGGTGACTGCCCTTCACGCGGGAGGCAAATCCGAGCCGCCGCAGCAGTTGGCAAAGGCCATCGAACGGAATGTTCGCGTCCGACGTGCCGCGCAGAATCTTGTCGAGCAGTTTATCGTGCTTGCTCATTTCAAACGGCTTTGGAAACAGGGCGGCGCTGACTGCAATTTTTACGCATCCGGCGCAGGCTCTCTTGCGACATAAAGTTGGGACACGAACCCTGCAGACGATCAGCTAGCTCTTTCAGCCGACAATGGCGGTTGAATTCCTCAAGGGCCATTACGATGGCGTTCTGCCTCGTCTTGGCCCCGGTGTGACGCATGACTTCTTTCAAAACTTCGTCAGGAATATCGATCGTCGTCTTCACACTTTCAGTCTCGTTTTTCAAAACTGCCTCAGAAACCGCACGTCATTCTCGTAGAACAGGCGGATGTCGTTGATGCCGTAGCGGAGCATGGCGATACGCTCGATGCCGAAGCCGAAGGCCCAGCCGCTCCAGACCTCGGGATCGTAGCCGACGTTCTCGAAGACTTGCGGATGCACCATGCCGCAGCCGGCGATCTCCAGCCAGTCCTTGCCCAGCTTCTTCACGAGCGAATTGGTGAAATCAATTTCCAGGCTCGGTTCGGTGTAGCTGAAGTAGTGCGGGCGGAAACGCAGCTTCACGTCGTCGCCCAGCACTTCCTTGAAGACGAATTCCACCGTGCCCTTGAGGTCGCCGACGGTCACGTTCTTGTCCACGTAGAGCCCCTCGATCTGCTGGAAGGTCGGGTTGTGCGTGGCGTCAGCGTTGTCGCGGCGATAGACGCGGCCTGGCGCAATGATGCGGATGGGCGGCGGCTGCGACTGCATGACGCGGATTTGCACGGAGGAGGTGTGGGTGCGGAGGAGCGAGCGTGCCGCCAGCGTCCCGCTGGCGTCCGGTTGGGAGCGGGACGCTCCCGGCACGATGTCGCCGACGTAGAACGTGTCCTGCGTGTCGCGGGCCGGGTGGTCGGCGGGCGTGTTCAACGAGTCGAAGCAATGATACTCGTCCTCGATCTCCGGGCCGTCGGCCACGACGAAGCCGATCTTGCGGAAGGCGCGCACGATGTCGTCGGTCACTTGCGTGAGCGGGTGGAGCTTGCCCAGCGCGCGGCGGCGTCCCGGCAGCGTGAAGTCCGTCGGCTCCTTGGGCAGCGCGGCTTTCTGTTCCAACTCTTCGCGGCGCGCAGCAAGGGCGGCTTCCAATTCCACCTTCGCGGCGTTGATGAGCTTGCCGGCGGCGGGCTTCTCCTCCTTGGGCAAGGTGCCGAGTTGTTTCATGAGCGCGGTGAATTTGCCGCTCGGGCCAATCCACGCGCCCTTGGTTTGTTCGAGGGCGGGCAGTTCGGCGGCGGCCTTGAGTTCCGCCAGCGCGGCCTGTTTCAACGGTTCGATGTCATCCAGTAAGCTCATGTAAAATCGGGCGCGAGGATAAGACACCGCCGCTCCACCACCAACAAAATTGCAGCGGCTCTTCCCGTTCAGGCTGGAAATGAAAAACCCCGTTCCATCCGGAACGGGGCGTGGAAGCTCCAGACATGCGTATTTCTACTTGGCTCTCCCACGCCCATCTATTCGGCAGCGCTCTGGTAAAACCTGAGCCGGAAATCAGAGCTTCAAGCACCGCCCTCTGGGCGTGCGTGGAAATACTAAATCGCCGCCTCGGCGCGTTCGCCGGTCCGGATGCGCACCACTTCTTCGATGGCGGTGACAAAAATTTTCCCGTCACCAATTTTCCCGGTCTTGGCCGCGCCGATAATCGCTTTGATGGCGGCATCCACTTGCGTGTCAGCGAGCACGATTTCAATCCGCACCTTGGGCAGAAAATCCACGGTGTATTCGCTGCCGCGGTAGATTTCGGTGTGGCCCTTTTGGCGGCCGAAACCCTTGACCTCGGTCACGGTCATGCCGACCACGCCGATCTCGCTGAGGGCGTCCTTCACCTCGTTCAGGCGAAAGGGTTTCACGATCGCTTCAATTTTTTTCATGGTAGGATCCTAGTCGTTGTAAGCCTTCTCGTCATGCTCGGACAAATCCAGGCCCAGGTCTTCCTGGTCCTCGGTCACACGCAGGCCCACCAGCGCTTGGACAATCTTCAAAATGAGAAAGGTGGCCACGGCGGAAAACGCAGCGGTGAAGAGCACGCCCTTCAACTGATTGAAGAACTGCGCCGTCCCTCCCACGAGCGAGACAAACTGGCCATTGAGTTGAAAAGTCGAGGCTATGGCGGGATTCACGCTGGCCGTGGCCAACAGGCCGCAGAGCAACATGCCCACCATGCTGCCGAGACCATGCACGCCGAAGACGTCGAGCGAATCGTCGTAGCGAAGCTTGGCCTTGAGCTTAGCCACGGCGAGGAAACAAACCAGACCGCCGGCCAGTCCGATGACAAACGCGCCGCTCACGGAAACAAATCCCGAGGCCGGCGTGATGGTGGCGAGTCCCGCCACCAAGCCGGAGGCCAAGCCGAGGACGCTCGGTTTGCCGCGCAGCATCCATTCCGTGATGCACCAACTGAGCGCCCCCCCGATGGCGGAAAAATGCGTCGCGGCAAAGGTGCTGGTGGCCAGTGTGCCGGCCGAGACCGCGCTGCCGGCGTTGAAGCCGAACCAACCCACCCAGAGCAGTCCGGTGCCAATGAGGCTGTAAACGACGTTGTGCGGAAAGATCGGTTCGCGCGGATAGCCCATGCGCCGTCCGGTCATAATCGCGCAGACCAGCGCGGCCACGCCGGAGCTGATGTGAACGACCGTGCCGCCCGCGAAATCGAGGACGGGGATCTTTCCGCCCAGCGCCCAGTTGAACCATCCGCCCTTGCCCCAAACCATGTGGGCGAGGGGGAAATAAACCACCGTGACCCAAAGAAAGGTGAAGAGGACGAAGGCGCTGAACTTGAGCCGCTCGGCAAACGCGCCCGTGATGAGCGCGGGCGTGATGATGGCGAACATCATTTGAAACAGCATGAAGGACTGATGCGGCACGGTCGGCGCGTAGTCGGGATTGGGCGCGGCTCCGACGCCGTGGAGCATGAAGTATTGCATCGGGTTTCCGATGAAGGCGTTGCCTTCGCCAAAGGCCATGCTGTAGCCATAGACCATCCAGAGGAACGAGATGAAGGCCATGAGGAAGAGCGTTTGCATCATGGTGGCGAGCACGTTTTTCTTCCGCACCAACCCGCCGTAGAAAAGGATCAGCCCCGGCGCGCTCATCATCAGAACCAGCGCGCAACTAACCAGCATCCAGGCATTGTCGCCGGAGTTGATGCCCCCCTGCGCGGCTTCCAGTTTGGCGACGCGTTCTTCAAGCGGCAGGGCCTTCAACTCGGCGGCGGCGCAGAAAGGCACGACGGGCACGAAGATGAATAAGACGGCAAGACCAAGCAGGCATCGGTGAAACAGATTCATGGTGGCGCAGGTTGAACCAGAGTGCCGGGCGGGTGTCAATTCGGCGGTCCATTCGGGCGACGAGGCTGGCGTTAAAAGTTCTGGTTGCTTGTTCCAAAGCGCCCCCCTTCAACTTCGGCCTATGAATGGAACTGGGGGCCTGAGAAAATCATTTATGTCATGGGGCCTGTTTCTCGCCGCCGGCATTGCGCTGGCGGGGCTGGCGGGTTGTGCTTCGTCGCGGCATCTCCATCTCCACGGGCATGGCGGCGCCTTCGAGTTCGCGCTCATCGGCGACGTGCCGTACAACGACGAGCAGACGACGAATCTTTTCCCGAACATGATCGCGGAGTTGAACCACGCGCGCCTGGCCTTCGTGGTGCACGATGGCGACATCAAGGCGGGCGGCAGCCGCTGCACGGATGAAATTTTCGAGGAGCGACGGCAGCAGTTTTCCACCTTCCGTCATCCGCTCATTTACATTTTCGGCGACAATGAATGGACGGACTGCGGCAAGATGACCAACGGCTTCGACCCGGTGGAGCGACTGGCGAAGCTGCGGGAGATGTTCACCCAAGGTGATGAAAGTCTGGGCCGGAAGAAGCTGAAACTGTCGCGGCAGGGCGACGCCCCGCCGTTCCAGCTCTTCCGGGAAAACGTCCGCTGGGTGAAGGGGGGCGTGCAGTTCGTGGGCTTAAATGTGCCGGGCGCGATCAACAACTACGGCCAGCCGGAGTTCGCCGCGCGGAACGCCGCGAACCTCGCCATGATCACCGAGTCTTTTGCCCTGGCCCGGAAGCAGGACCATCGTGCGCTCATGATCATTATGCAGGCCAATCCCTTTCCCGAACGCGGCGGCACGAACAAGGTTCACCCCGGCTTCAAGGAAATGCTCGCCGTGCTGGAGCGAGAGACGATGGCGTGGAACAAGCCCGTCGTGCTGGTGCATGGGGACAGCCATTACTTCCGCATCGACCAGCCGCTCTCCGGCGCGCGGAGCGGACGACGCCTGGAGAACTTCACGCGCGTGGAGACGTTCGGGAATCCCGATGTCCACTGGCTGCGTGTGACGGTGGCGCCCGGCCACCCGAATGTGTTCACCTTCCGCCCGCAGATGGTCCGATCAAACTTCGTCAACCATCAGAAGGCACCGACCGCCCAGTGACGGAAGTAGAAGGATGCTTTTTCCGTTTGACCCCTTTGCACGCACGCCGCTACGGTGCGCCCTCAATTTTTTCTAATTTCTATGTTCGGAACAATTCGCCGTCATCAAAACTGGCTCTGGTTCGTGGTCGTGGCCGTCGTGATCATCAGCTTTCTCGCCTTCTTCGATCCCAGCCAGCGCAGCGGGCGGTCCCGCAGTGACCAAGCCGGACGCGCCCCAGAGATCAACGGGCGGGCCATCACGCCGAAAGTCTTTGGCGAAGCCCAGCGCGAGGTGCGGCTGCTCTATTTCCTGAATTTCCGCCAGTGGCCGGAAAAAGATGCGGAACGCGCCCAGCAGATCAATTTCGACCTCGAGAATGAGTCTTACCTGCGCCTCTTCCGCGTGGGCAAGGCGGTCGAAGCCGGCATCCAGGTGCCCGACGCCAGCGTGGCGGAACTGGCCAAACGCCTCGTGGGCGACCCGAGCCAGTTCGACCGTTTCACCAAGGAGATGTTAATCCCCAATGGCCTGACGGCGGATGATTTTGAACGCTTCGTCCGCAACGACGCGATGATTCAGCAGTTGAGCAGCGTGGTGGGTGCGGCGGGACGCCTCGTCACCCCAGCGGAAGCGGAGACGCTCTACCGGCGCGACCACCAGGAGACCGCAGGGGAGATCGTGTTCTTCAACCTGTCGAACTTCATGAGCAAGGTGGTCATCACCAACGGCGCGCTGACCAACTTCCACGCCCAGCAGGCCGCCCGCTACCGCACCCCGGAAAAAGTGCGCGTGAGCTACGTGGAATTTGCCAAGACCAATTTCAATGCCGAGGCGGAAAAACAGCTCGCCCTCGTGACCAATCTGACCACGCAGTTGCGCGAGATGTATTACAAGGAGGGCACGAATTCCTTCAAGGACACTAACGGCGCTGCGCTTTCGGAAAGTGCCGCGATGGAGAAGATCAAGGAAGTGCAGCGCGACCGGCTCGCCCTGATGATGGCTGCGCGCCGGGCCAACGACTTCGCCAACAAACTTTATGACCAGCAACCCGTGCTGGCGGCCAACCTCGACAAGCTCGCGGCCGCCGAGGGCCTGAAGGTGGGCGTCTCAATGCCCTTCGATCTCGAAGATGGCCCGACCAACCTGTTCGTGTCGCCCCGGTTCGCCCGCGTCGCCTTCTCCCTCAACAGCTCAAACAATCCCGTCTCCGTCCAACCGCTCGAGGGTGAGAATGCGATGTACATCATCGCCCTCAAGGAAACCATTCCCGGCCACCCCGACGCCTTTGCCACCGTGGCCGCCAAGGTGGAAGACGATTACAAACGCTTCAACGCCTTCACCATTGCGCGGACGGAGGCGACGGCCTTCATCACCAAGGCGACCAATGGCCTGGCCCAAGGCAAGAGTTTCACCGAGCTGGCTCAGCAGTCCGGCCTCAAGGCCGAGGTGCTGCCTCCGATTTCGGCCGCCACAGAATCCGTAACCAATCTGGACGAGCGCCTTGATGTGCGGCAGCTCAAGTCCGTGCTCTTCTCCCTCGAAGCGGGCAAGGTCAGCAGCTACATCCCCCAGCAACTCGGCGGCTACGTCGTTCACTCGAAGGGCAAAGTGCCGATGGACGAAGCCAAGCTGAAGACCGAACTGCCCAAGTTCACCTCCGAGCTGCGCTACCAGAAGCAGAACGAAATCTTCAGCCGCTGGTTCAGCAAGCAGGTCGAAAAATCCAACCTGCCGCTCAACAACCGCACGGCCCGCAAGGGTGCGGGGGCACCACCTAGCTAGTCGCCACCCCGGCGGAGCCAAAATACTTTGACCGAACACTCCGACCAACCAGCCGCGCCCGCCTCCGTGGCCGCATCGGCTCTCCCGATAAAACTGTCTTCGCCGGAGACGAAGGAGTTCTGGGAAATCCCCGTGCTCTTCGAGGATGAACATTTGCTCGCCCTCGACAAGCCAGCCCGGCTGCTCACCACGTTTGACTCAACCGAGGAGACCCGCCCCAACTTGATGGGCCTGCTCCACGCTGGCATTGCCGACGGCAAGCCGTGGGCCAAGGCGCGCGGCCTGACCTTCCTCTCCAACGCGCATCGGCTGGATTATGAAGCCACCGGCGTGCTGCTGCTGGCCAAGAACAAACCCGCCCTCCTCGCGCTCACCGACCTTTTCGGCACGGAGAAACCCGAGCAGACCTACATCGCTCTCGTGCAAAGCTCGCCCGAGCAGGATGAGTTTGAAGTGGATGTGCCCATCGCGCCCCACCCGACCAGCCCCGGCCTGATGCGCATCGATCCAGCGCGCGGTAAAAAGTCCCGGACCCTGTTCTCGGTCATCACCAAATTTCGCGGCTACACCCTGCTCAAGTGCCGCCCGCTCACCGGGCGCACCCATCAGGTCCGCCTCCACCTCCGCCACGTCGGGCTGCCCATTCTCGGCGACCATCTCTATCGCGGCGGCAAGCTGCTGCTCTCCGAGATCAAAAGGAAATTCCGCGCCCGCACCGACCGCGAGGAACGCCCGCTCATCTCCACCGTGGCTCTGCACGCCGAGCAACTCACCCTGCCTCATCCTGTGACCGGCGAACCGCTCACCATCACCGCGCCCTGGCCGAAGGATCTGACCGTGGCGGTGAAATATCTGAAACAGTTCGCCGGACTGTGATGTTTGGAGCGCCGGTCTCCGACCCGGCGTGATCCAACATTATGGCCCAAGCTTGCCCCACCGCCGCCGACAAGGCATGGTCACTGCCATGAAACTTCGCCTCGTCGTTGAGCACGATTCTGAAACGAAACGCTGGGCAGCTTTCTTTCCTGAACTGCCCGGCTGCGCTTCGGCGGGTGATACGGAAGAGGAAGCCGTGGCCAATGCGAAGGAAGCTTTGGAACTTTGGTTCGAGCCGTCGCCCGAGCCGCTTCCGGCCGGAGCCAAGATTTTGGAAGTGGCGCTGTCGTGAGCGTTCGGTTCCCAGTCTGCAATGCGAATGACGTGGTTCGCATCCTGCGCCGACACGGCTTCGTCATGGTCGGCCAGAAAGGCAGCCATCAGAAATGGCGGCATGCCAAAGGCCGACAAGTGATTGTCGCCATGCACGGCCACAAGCCCATTCCCATCGGCACGCTCAAAAGCATCATCGAAGGCAGCGGCTTGAGCGTCGATGATTTTCGGTGAGCGTCCCAGGGCCGACGCGTCTCAACGGTGCCGCCCAACCAAGCTGTCCTCATTCCTATGACAATCATTCCCCTGACTTCCCCTCCCGCCCCGCGCTCTCGAACGCCGGGCCGAAGGAAGAATGTCAGGGGAATGTTTGTCAGGGGAATAAACAGGCTTATTTCAAAGGATGTTTAGGGAACCGCTGATTTAATCAATACCCGGAAAATTCGATCCAATTCCGACCATCAAATTACTTTCTGCTGAAAACAAAATCGTTC
>JAYVWQ010000378.1:0-5843 GCA_043785945.1 Akkermansia sp. | reverse complement strand
AGCGTGTCCACGGCGCTGTTGGTGGTGTTGAATTCCAGCGAACCAAACGCATCCGGCCGCACGAGGAACCAGCGCGACGCCCCGCCGATGAAGCCCGCGATGGACGGTTCGCCGGCCTCGGTGGAGGCATGGAAGTTGTTGAAGCTCTGCCCGGAGAGCGTGCCGACACTGGCGGGCGCAATGTCGGGGCGCGGCTTCTTCCCGATGTTACCCAATCCAAACCGAGCCTTGGGGATCAAGCCGAAGGCGGTCAGCGTGGCCGCGTCCTGCGTGAACAAGTCGTCGAACTTGTCCTGCGTGACCTCGTCGGGAGACGCGCCGATTTCGAGGAAGGCCGGCGTGCTGTCCACCGAGCGCGGCACTCCGGTGCTCACCCGGACGAAGTAGCTGCCCGCATCGGCTCCGCTCACATTCGGCAGCGTCAGCGTGGCGTCCGTTCCGCTGGGCAGGGCCAGGCCGTTGCGGAACCACTGGTAAGTCAGGCCCAGCGATCCTTCGGCCACGACGGTGAAGACGGCGGTGCCGCCATTGGTCACGCTCACACTGACGGGCTGGGTGGTGATGCGCGGAAATTCTTCAAGCGTGGCTTCAAAATTCCAACTCAAGGTGTAGCGCCCGCTGGCTCCGGCGAAGCCATCGACGGCGAGGGCGTAAGTCGTTCCGCCCACCACGCGGAATTGCACGCGGCTGCTGCCGAACCCGCCGCCGTCGTCGTCGCTCACCACCTCGGTAAGGTTGCTCACGCTGGTGCCGCCGTAGATCGCGAGCAGCGTGTCGAAGCTGCTGCCGCGGGTGCTCACGGTCAGGATGCCGGTGTCGGGCGCGGTCCACGAATACCAGACGGAACGTCCGCCGCGCTGGCCCGCGTGCTGGGGTTCGCCGTCCTCGCGCGTGGCGTTGAGATTATTGGCCGTGATGTCGCCCGCTGCGCCGGGGAGCGTGATCCGCGCGGCGAAATTATCCCGGCCCGCGAGCACCGGGAGGTTAAACGAAAGCGTGGCCGGGGTGCTGACGGCGAAGCCAATTCCGTTAGCCGCCACCAAGGTGTAGCTGCCCGCATCGGCGAGTTGGGCGGGCGAGATTTTCAACTGCCCGTTGGTCTCACCGGGCAGGTTCGCGCCGTTGAGCCGCCACTGGTAGGTCAGCGGTTCGTCGCCCGTGGCCTGGGCCTGAAAAATCACGAGCGCTCCGGGCGCGGCGTTGGTCACGCTCAGGGGCTGGAGGGTGATGACGGGCGGATACAGAATGCCGAGGAAAAGGGGACCGGCCTGCACCGCACCGAGCGAGTTCGACACCACGACCGAGTAGAGGCCCGCTTGGTTGACCCCCATGTTGGTGATGGTGAAGGAGGCGTTGGTCGCGCCGCGAATGTTGACGCCCAGCAGTCCGCCTTCCGACTGGCCGAGGCTGGTGAAGCGCCACTGATACTTGAGCGGCCCGGTGCCCGCCGCCGAGACGGCCAGCGTGACGGCCCGGCCCGCCACGGCGTCCAGATGATCCGGGAAGGCGTCAATCACGGGTGGGCCGACGATCAAACCCTGCACGTCGCTGGCGAGGAGATCCTGGTTGCCCGAGGTGAGCTGACCGAGCATGGCCGTAATGAAAAACCGCCGTCCATCGAAGAGCGGAAAGGCGATGAGCGGAAGGTTGGGGCCGACGGCGGGAAAGAGCGTGAACTCCGGCCGGGTGGGCACGCCAAAAATATCAAACTGCCGGAAGACAATCTTCGAGTTCGGCGTGCCTGCGCCATTGTTCCAGGTGCAGAGGAAATTATTTCCGTCGAAGGCAGCGGCGGGGAAAATCTGCGAACCCGGCGCCGTGGTCACGGCGAACTCGGGGGGAGGAAGATCGTCGTTCTCGATCACCAGCCGTCCGTAGATGTCGGTGAGCGGCAGGTTCCGCCCGCCGCCGGAAATGTCGCGGGTCCACAGGACGAGAAACCGAAAGCCACCGTAGGTCACGGACATGGCATCGGGCTGAGGGGAGGGTTTCTCACTGATGGGGTAAGAAGACGGCGACATGACCCCGCCGGGCTGCACGTAACGTCCGAACACGTCGAACAAAAATTCTCCGTTGCGCTGGCTCTGCCACGCCACCAGATAGCGGCCATCGCCAAACGCCACGGCGGCGTTTTTCTGAAAACTGCCCCGGTCGCCGATCTGAAATTCGGGTCCGATGTTGAAACCCAGCGGGCTGACAAACTGGCCGTAGGCGAGGGCTACCTCATTGCTGGGCGAATACTCATATACGACGAGAAAATTCGTGCCGTCACTGGCCACGCCCTGCGGCGACTGGCGCCCGCCACCGCCCATTCCGACCACGCCGCCGCCGATGGAAAAGACCTGGCTGGTGACCACGCCGTTCGTGGCGGGATAAATAATTTCGCCGCGCAGATTCGGACTCGAGTTGGCGAAGTCGTCGCTCCAGACCACGAGATACACCCCGCCGCCGAACGCGACCAGCGGGTGGTCCCGTCCCTGGCCGAGCGTCACCGCCGCGCCGAGCAACGCGCCCGCGGGCGAGACGTGCTGCACGTTCACGTTGGTCCCGCTGATGTACGTGACCAGATAATCCGTGCCGTCAAAAGCGGAGGAATGGAGAAACACCTCGTCCACTTCCGGCGTGGTGGCGATGGGGAAAATCTGGGCGGACGCGACTCCGCCGAGCAGGCCGAGGCCGGCCAGCAGCGCCAGGAGCAGGCGCGTCAGGGGAGCGCAGAATGGAAAGCGGGCGGTCGTTTTGTTCATAAAATATTTTGCCTTGGCGCTATCTCGGGCGGCCATGTTTGGGCGATTTAGCGCGACTGTAATATCGACAAGTTCACCACACAACTCAGAGCTGTCTGAAAAACCCGGAGCGCGGACGTCCGCGCGCAGCGCCGCCATGCCGACTCTGGAAACACGCAGGCGAGACGCCCGCGCTCCGCGTCAGCCTGACACCTACTCATTGTCCTGCCCCAGCTTCTCCCAGAGGCGGCGATCTTTCTTTGTGGGACGTCCCGATCCCTGATCCCAGGTGAAGGCGGCGGGCAGGCGTTCGCGCTGCTTCTCGTATTCGGACGCGGGCGTGAGGTCTTCAAAAAACTCCGGCACCAGCTTGGCGCTCACGCGACTGCGCGGCGCACCGAGCACCTTGACCGTGCGCAGCAGGTCGCCGGTCTTCGCCGTGAAAACTTCCCCGACATGCACGGCCCGCGCCGGCTTGACGCGCTGACCTGCGATGAGCACGCGACCCTCGCGGCACGCTTGGGCCGCCAGCGAGCGTGTCTTGTACAGGCGCACCGCCCAAAGCCATTTGTCGAGGCGCGTGTCTGGGTCGTGGCCTGCGTCGGACGTTTTCATTTCAAGGAGGCGAGGAGCACGGCCGCCAGCCGGTCCAATTGCGCGGGCGTGTGCTCGCTGGAAAGGGCGAAACGAAAATAACCCTCGGGCGGCCCGCCGAGGTAACGAATGAGCGGCGGAAAAATTCCAGCGCGCCGCAGCGCCGTCTTGGTGCGCGCGGCGTGACGTGCATCGCGCGGAAGGAGCGCCACGAGCGGTGAGGCGTTGTCGATGACCGGGAATCCAGCGGCCAGCAACGCCGTCTTGAGGCGTGTGGTGTTGGCGTGCAAACGCGCGCGCAAGGAGCGGTCGCGGCGCAAAAGCTGAAGCGACTTCAGCGCAGCGGCGGCCAGCGGCAGCGGCATGGGCGTGTTGCCGATGAAAATGTGGCTGCGCTCCTGCACGGCACGGATGACTTGCGCCGAGCCGAGCAGCGCGCCGCCATAAACACCCACCGCCTTGCTCAAGCTGATCGTCTGCACGAGGCGTTCGTCCCGCACCCCGCAGACCTCCGGCGTGCCCTTCCCAGTGCGACCCAGCGTGCCGCCGCCGTGCGCGTCATCGACCAGCAACATTCCGGCGCGCGGCAGCACGGCGAGGTATTCCGCCAGCGGCGCGAGCGAGCCATCGTGGGAAAACATCCCGTCCGTCAGCACCAGCGGGCGCGCCGCCCGGCCACAGGTCTTGAGCTGCCGACGCAAATCTTCCGCGTCGCGATGGCGGAACATCTTCACCGGGCAGCGCAACAGCTCGGCGGCGTCGCGCGGCGATCCGTGCAGGCGCGCATCCAACAGGGCGTGGGTGAAGTGGCCGGTGAAGCTCTGCGCGAAGGCGAGGTTCGTGGCGTAGCCGGTGGAGAAGAGCGCGGCCTGCTCCACGCCGAAGAATTTCGCCAGCGCCGTTTCCAACGTCACAAAAAGCTGGTGGTTGCCCGTGGTCAGGCGCGAGGCCGCCACGTTCAAGCCGTAGCGATCCGCACCGTCGTGCAAGGCCCGCAGCACCTCGGGATGACTGGCCATGCGGAAATAATCGCACCCGCCGAAGTAGATCAGCTTGCGCCCTTGGCCCTTCTCACGGACGAAGGTGCGGTCGGTCTGTTGCAGCGTGGGAGCGAGCATGGATTTACGCCTTCACCACCACACCCGCTGGCGCAGTCGCGCGATGCGATCCCGCAACATCTCTCCCAGTCGCCGACTGTCCTCGACCAGCTTCGCGTAGCGCGCATCGCCAGTTTGCTGGTGCAACGGCTCCAGCATCTCGCGGCAGAATTCACAGTCAGCCAGTGCCCAGCGGCACTTCACAATGTTGCCGCAGATGGAATCCTCGTCGTAACCGAGGCCATGCCCGCCCGCGAGATTCGCACTCACCTTGCCGGCGGAGAGGAAGAGCAGTTCCGCATTGCCGGGCATCTTCTCCAGATCAAAAACCGCGCCGGCAAAAGCCATCGCTTGCGCCGAAACCTTGTCGAAATCCTCGTTCACCCCGGCATCGTCGTCCGGGTCCACCCAGTTCGGATCGTCGAGCGCGGCCTGCGCCGCTTCGTTCATCTCCTTGAGGAATTCCTCGTCATCAATGAAACGCTTGGGCGCGTCCGGCCCGGACTCTTCCTCTGGCTTGATGCGCGGCTCGCCGGGCGCGGGTGGATCGATGTTGTGGTGAACCTTGTTGTAGAGGTCTTCGGGGTTCTCCCATTTGTCCCAGTCGGGATCATCGCCGAGCGCGGCCATGTATTTGTCCATGAGCTTCTCGTTGCGATGCAGCTCACGTTCCCACCACGCCTCATCGGGCGGGCGTTCGGAGTCCAATGGTTCCTCTGCCATGCGGCCAGTGTGCGGAAATTTCCGGCGGTGCAAAGCTTCAACATGCAAATCGGAACAATGCCGGAGGAGAAGTGGATGTCTCGCGAAGCAGACGAAGGGAGCGAAGGGGGTGAAGAAAAAATGCAGGGATCGGATGCCTCCCAGCCACAGGTTCCTTCGCTCCCTTCGCGGCCTTCGCGAGACTCAGTCAGATTTCACCCACGCCGCCACTTTCGCCTGCCCGGCCTTTCCCTCCGCTCCTTCCCGCATTACCCTCTCCACAGTTATGAACGCCACTCTTGAAACCATCCCCCAGACCGTCGCCGCCCCGCGCCGCAGCCGCTACGTGGGCGAGGTCGTGTACATGTTCGCCTTCGACGTGGCTTACGAGATGACCCGCCATCCCGTGCGCGAACTGCTCGGCCAGCCCGTCGCCCAGTTCGTCGTCGATGCCAGCCGCCGCAACCCGCGCCACCTCTTCTTCTATCGCCCGCAGATGATCCGCCTGCCCGCCCAGGAACGTCTCGGTCCGCACGGTCCGGTGCGCGCGGAGTTTGCCGTCAAGCTCCTGCCCGTCGGGGCCATCAGCATCACGGTGCGCGTGCCTTTCGCCGTCTCGCAGATCGAGGACTTGGTGGCTTATCACGACCTGCAGTTGAGCAACGGCTCGCTCGCCGAGGAGGTGCGCCGCCTGGCCGAACAAGTGCGCCACGAATTGAACGAC
>JAYVWQ010000377.1:0-3666 GCA_043785945.1 Akkermansia sp. | reverse complement strand
CAGTTGCTTTGGAGTGCTAATGTGCATTAATTATTTTCAGCCAGACCCCTTTTTCCTTTTACTGAGCATGGCTGGCGGTGTGGTTGTTTTTGCGCCAATGATTGTCACCGCAGGGTATCTCGCTTCCCGTGGAAATTCGCTTCGGCTGTTCACACGGAGGGTTGTTCTGCTTTACGTTGCGTTATTCGTGGTTTCTGGAATCGCAGATGTGATCCTCCTTGCAATAAAATCACAATTCGTTGCTTACGCTGGCTTTGTCGCGTTCGTCGCAGCGAGCTTGATTAGCCTGACGGTGATTTTTCTTTCGCGACGAACGGTTAGCCATTTGGGCGCTTCATAACCGAAACAGGCGCCGGTTGTGGAAGTGGTTCTGGTGCCGACGCTTCAGCCTGGCGACCTCGTGGTCACGGACAATCTTTCCCCGCCCAGGAGAGATCCCACTCTGGCCCTGATTGTGGCGACGGGCGCAAAGGTGCTCTTCCTGCCGGTCTATTCGCCGGGTTTGAATCCGATCGAGAAGATGTGGAGCAAGGTCCAAGGTCTGCTGCGTGCGGCGGAGGGCCTCTACGGCCCCTACGGCAAGAAGCACTTCAAGCGTGTGGACAAGAAATTTCAGCCCAAGTGAATTGGCAGGCCGATGAAATTCGGCCTGAACATCACGATTCGTTTCTGGCGCGGGTGGCGACACTCGCGCCATCTTTTTTAACCGGCTTGCGTCGGAGAAAGAAGACGGGACCGACCAACTCGTAGGGTGAACAGGCTTCGATGATGCGCTGGCGAACTTTTGTCAGACTCGTCTTCGGATAATCCTCGGCTTGCTGGATGGTGGGTGAACCAAGGGCCAACTCGCGCGCCAGGTCCACTTTCCTCTTTCCCGACTTCTCGCGAAAGTATTTCGCCAGGGCGGCCAGTTCAGCTTCTGCGTACATTTTCTTCGGCACGATTTAGAGCGAAGCGGAAAGTTCGTCGAATAGCAAACTTTCTCATTGCCAAGACCCCACCCGTTCAGGCATGAAATAGTGCTATGAAGGACAAACCTTTTCCCGCTTCCTCCTCCCCGGCCAAAGGCTGCAAAAACATCGGCGTGTGGATTCGGGTGAGCACCGAAGAGCAGGCCCAGGGCGAAAGTCCGCAGCACCACGAACACCGCGCCCGAGCCTACGCCGAGTCCAAGGGCTGGCATGTGCAGGAGGTGTATGACCTCGCAGGCGTGAGCGGCAAATCGGTGATGGATCACCCGGAAGCCCGGCGCATGCTCGCCGACGTGAAGCGCGGCCATGTGACCGGCCTCATTTTCAGCAAACTGGCGCGCCTCGCCCGCAACACCCGCGAGCTTTTGGACTTCTCCGACATCTTCCGCGCCCACAACGCCGACCTCGTCTCGCTTCAGGAGTCCATCGACACCTCGACGCCCGCCGGTCGCCTCTTCTACACCATGATTGCCGCCATGGCCCAATGGGAGCGGGAGGAAATCGCCGATCGCGTTTCTGCCTCCGTCACCGTCCGGGCCAAGCTCGGCAAACCGCTCAACGGAACATCGCCCTTTGGGTATCAGTGGAAGGACAAGAAGCTTGTTCCCCATCCCGAACAGGCTCCCGTTCGCAAACTGGCCTACGAACTCTTCCTCGCCCATCGCCGCAAGGGAGTTGTGGCGAAGATGCTCAACGACCGTGGCTATCGCACGAGCACCAATTCCAAGTGGAGCGACATGGGGGTGGGTCGCATTCTGGTCGATTCAACGGCCAAGGGTGTTCACCAATACAACACTTCCCGCAAAGTGGGCGTGTGGGCAAGCGAACCCCGGCCCGAAAGCGAGTGGATCAATGTGCCGGTGGAACCCATCGTTACCGAGACGCTTTGGAATCAGGTGAACCAGATCATCGAGGAGCAGACAAAGCTCGCCAAGCGCCCCGGCAAGAAGCCTGCCCACCTCTTTGCCGGCCTCGCCGTCTGCCATTGCGGAGCCAAGATGTATGTGCCGTCCAACACGCCCAAATACGTTTGTTTGGATTGCCGGACAAAGATCCCCATCACCGACCTTGAGGGCATCTTTTACGACGAACTCAAAGCCTACTTCACCAATCCCGAAGCCATCGCCCGGCATCTGCAAAATGCCGAGCAAAACTTGGTCGAGAAGTTGCAGTTGCTGCAGGTCCAGAAGAGCGAGATTACCAAGGTCCGAGAGCAGATGAAGCAGACCCACGAACTATACCTCGCCCGCCAAATCTCCGTGGAAGGCTTCGGCGACATCTACAAGCCCTTGGAAGAGCGCCTGACCGCCCTGCAAACCGAACTGCCCAAGCTGGAGGCGGAAGTCGATGCCTTGAAGGTGAACAACGTCTCCGCCGATGAAGTCCTGTCGGAAGCCAACCAGCTTTACGCCCGGTGGCCGGAGTTGCCGGTTGAGGACAAACGCAAGATCGTCGAAGGAATCCTTGAGAAAGCGGTCATCGGGCCGGGGGACGCAATCGAATTAACCCTCTCCTATCTGCCTACTTCTGAAGAGATGCTAAATTCCCAACAGCGCTTGATGGCCGGGTTCGCTGCAGCGCATGGTTAGGCCACCGGGTCACTGAAATGTGATGGGCCTCTGTGAACTGATGCCTTGTCTGCATAATCCAATAAGCGCCTCGAACAGATTCTCGCCGTTGACCTCGTGGAAGCAATCGTAGAGTGATGCCGCGCCAGTGCGATACTCCGCTGTGTGCTCAAACGCTCCTTTCGGCTCTTCTGGTGGGAGTGTGCGAAATCGCGCTGCGATGGTCTCAAGCTCACGAACCAACGCTGGCAACTGCTCAACTGCCCACTCGCCATCGGAATCTGAGTGCGTCATCAGAACGGGAAAATCTGCTGCCTTCATGTGACGGGCAATCGTGTCACGGAAACAACCAAAGTCGCTGTAGTGCCCGATGTCACAAGCGCCAAGCTCGTCTTCTTCGTCTTCGGTGAAGATGCAGAGGTAAAGTCCCATAAGTAGATGCGCGTAGGTGGCCTAACAGGGATTCGGCAGCGAAAAAGCCGTGTTTGTCGGGGACGCCTTTTGGGTCTTCGGTGGTTGGGGAGTCCGTTTCATGGGGTAGATCAGAGCATCGTCCGGTTTTTTTGGCAACGGCAAAGGCGGCGAACGCGGCGGAGGAGGCCCGACCCGGTTCTAAAACCCCGCGCCTCGGACTCCCTCGCCCCGTGAGGCACGAACGAGGAGAGGGTTGGGGAGAGGGGCGGCTGATCTGTTGGGGCCGCTGGTTTTCCGGGGCACCTCCTCTCCCCGGCCCTCTCCTCCATGCCGCATGGAGGAGAGGGTGGGCCGCACAGCGTCGCGCGGCCTGCTCGCCTACGGTTCCGGCGGGGCGGGCGGGGCGGGCGGCGGCTCCACCTCCTCGTCGCCTTCGAAAAACACGCCCCACTCGCGGGCCTTGCGGCGCAGGCTGCTCAGCTCGTCGGCCCGCAGGTTGAACTCGATGGTGTCCCAGGCATCCTTGATCCACGCATCCACGGCCAGGCGCTGCTCGGCCACGGCTTCCTGGGCCACGTCGAAGGCGTCCTTGGCCGTGCTTTGCAGGTTCTCATTGTTCTGGAGGGCGAGGGCGGCGGCGATGACCTCGGCAATGGCGGGCCAGGTGAGCGCGGGTCCGTCGGCGGCCACGCCCAGTGCCTGCTCTGCCATTC
>JAYVWQ010000376.1:0-5450 GCA_043785945.1 Akkermansia sp. | reverse complement strand
CTGCTCCAGATGAATTCAGCAGAGCGCGTTGAATTGCGGTCCGTGTTAATCGCCCTCGGAGAATGGCCTTGATGAAAGTAAGAGGCGCTGGGGAACAAGTTCGACTACGGCAAGCTGCATATCAGCCGCGCGCTGTATTTGCGCAGCAAGTGAGGCCGGGGCCGCTGGCGTCACCGTGCCGTCACCACGCCGCTCGTTCCGACCACGATGGACTTCGCCCCGGCAGGCACGACGCTCGTGGTCGTTTTTCCTCCAGGCCAGCGCACCCAAATCTGGGTGGCTGGCTTGGGCAGGGCCATCACTTGCACGGCGCCATCCTGTGAGCAGTAGCCGGAGCCGGCGTGGATCTCGCGCACCGGTCCCGCCTGCAAGCCGAAGAGGAGACGCAGGCTCGCGCCCATTGCGGTGGGATTGCCGGGCGGTCCCTGCAAGCGCACCACCAGACCCGGCTTGGCTCCGACGTTGTGGTAGAGCTTCGTGGCGGCGTTGTTTTGCGACACCGCCAGATCCACGCGACCATCTTCGTCGTAGTCGGCGAGGGCCGCGCCGCGCTGTTCGCCATAAACTTTCACGCCGGAAACGTGCCCCGGCACGGGGGTGAGCCGGCCTGTGCCGTCGCCGCGCAGCCACAAACCGCGCCCGGCGTCCAGGCGCGGCTCCTCCGCCCGCATCGCGAAAAAGTTTTGACTGAGAAACACGTCTTCATTTCCGTCACCGTCCAAATCGGCCACGGAGACGGCCCAGGCCGGCGCGAACTGCGCTTCGCGGGGCAGGGGCACGGCTTCGAAATGATCACCCCGGTTCAGAAAGAGCATCGACGCGAGGGTGGTGGCCTGCACTTGCTGTGCTTTGGGCAGCGCCTCACCGAGCACGGTTTGGACGGTGGCCGTGGACAACGATTGATAGGTGGGAAAGCGGCTGCGGAGGACCGGCCACCCTTGGCTGAGAAAGCCGAGGTCGCGACGCGGCACCACCAGGCCGGTTCCTTCGTCATACTCGGTTTCCAAAATGTCCATCGTCCCGTTGTCGTCGAAGTCCCCGTAGTAAAACCGCACCGGCTGTCCCGTGCTGGGTCGGTGATAGGAACTGTTCAGGCCCCAGTTCGAAGCGATGATGTCCAGCCGGCCGTCGCCGTCCAGGTCACCGGTTGTGACGCCTTGCCACCAGCCGGTGAGGTCATGGAGCGATGAGCGTGGGGAGTTGAGAGAAGCGCCGCTCACACGCGGGTTCCATGACAAGAATCTGCCATGGTCGTTGCGGAAGATTCGCACCGGTCCCCACTCGCAGGCCAGGATCAGGTCGGGGAAACCATCGCCATCGAGATCACTGAACACGGCCCCGTTCACCAAGCCCACCTGTTTTATTACGGCGCTGTTTTCCTGATCCGGAACCAGCTTGCCGCCGTCATTGCGAAACAGTCGGGTCGCGGTGGACTCGGGGTAGCGGCCCGGCACCGCGCGCCCGCCGACCAACACGTCGAGCGCGCCGTCGCCATCGTAATCCGCCACGGCCAGCGGACCCGGCGAGAGCCGTTCCGGCCCATCGGGCACGGCGGCTTGCGGTGCGGATGCAACGGTGAACTGCCAGACCGCCGGGGCCGCCGCCGGATCAGTTTCATAGCGCGACACGCCGGCCAGCAGCGCGCGCTGCCCCGGCGCGGGCGTCCAGCCCACGAGGCCGGTGGCATCATCCGCCAGCGGCGTTTGCTAACTGGGGATCGCCCAGCGCGTGAAGTTTCCCTGGCCGTCGGACTTGAAGATCACCAGCGTCCCGCCCTTCGCTCCGCCAATAATCAGTTCGTCCCGCCCATCGCCGTCCAGATCGAACCAAGCCGTGCCCGGGCCGGAGCGGCTCAACATTTTCGGCAGGAGCGGCTGGCGTTCGAGATCGTTGAAGGGCGGATCTTCGTGGACATGATTCAAGCGCGCGCTCACGTCCTCGAAGTAAGGCGGGGGCGTGGGCGGCTTCGCTTCGGAGGGCGCGGTCACGGCGAAAGCCTCGTCGATTTCATAGGCGCAGTTCGGCTCCGCATCGGTGATGAGGCTGCGCCGACCGCTCCGCCACCGCACTTCAACGGTCAGCTTGTTGGTGAGTGACCCGGCGGCGAAGACGCGCACCGCTTCATCCGAGGAAAGGTAACGCCCGCCCGCCTGCATCTCCTGGCTTTGACTGGGCACGGCCCCGCCGCGCACCGTGATTCTGGCCCCGAGGCCCTGGGTGTTGGGCGCGCGGCCTTTCAGCCGAATGGCCACGCGCGGGGCCGGGCTTTCGTTGCGGTAAATCAGGGGCGGTTCCCCGAGACAACTCACGATCACATCCAAGTCACCATCTTGATCGAGGTCGGCGAGCGCGAGGCCGTGGCTCACGTTGCTGGAGCTGAAGCCCCACGTCGCGCCCACTTCTTCAAAGGACAGATCGCCGCGATTGCGAAACAGAAAATTCGGGGTCGCCAGCGGCGGATAATCCCGGAGGGCCTTGCCCCCGGGCACCGGAACAGTCGCGCCCCCCACGTCCAGTCGCTGGCATCCAGCCCGGCGTAGTTGGCGATCTCGGCGTAGGTGCCGTCGCCCCGACTGAGCTGGAGCGTGTTGCGATGGGCCTGCTGCCGATCCACCTCCTCGCCCATCAGGCGGGCCGACGGATTCTTCTCGCGCATCTGCGTCAGCCGCCGCGCATGGGAGCGGCTGATCATGTCCACCACGAAAATATCATCGAACCCGTCGCCGTTGAGGTCGGCGAAATCCACGGCCATCGAGGCAAAGCAGGTGGTGCGCATGGCCAGGTCGGGCAGGGCGCGGAAATGTCTCTGACCGTCGCTCATCCAAATTTGATCGGGCGTCTGCATGTCATGGCACACGTAAAGGTCCGGCACCCCGTCGCCATTGAGCTCCCGGAACGCCGCCGCCAGACCCAGGCCGCGCGGAGCCTTGCCCAGAGGCTGGCCGTCCGCCGTGCGAAAAGTCCCGTCGGTCCACGCGACCGGCGTGAAATGCCCGCGCCCGTCGCTCCGATAAGCCGAGTCCGGCACGCCCAGGCGGACCAGTGCGCCGTCAATAATCTGGCGCGTCTGCGCGGCGCGACCCGTGATTCTCGGCTGACCGTTGACCGTAGTGATCGAGGTCGGCACCAGCCCATCCGGACCGGCGAACACGTCGGTGTTGACCACATAGAGACCGAGCGAACCGTTCCCGCCCCAGTCCGCCAGCGTCAGGCTGGTGCTGGAAAGACCGGTTAAAATCAGGCCAGCTTCCCGCGTCATGTCCCGGAAATGCCCCTTCCCATCATTCACGTAAAAAGCGTTGGGACCTCCGTGGGAAGTGACCATCAGGTCCAGCGCACCGTCGCCGTTCAAGTCCGCCAGCATGGCACCCCGCGAAGTCTGATTCGTGCCCGCGACGCCGCTCTCGGCCGTCACGTTCTGAAACTTCCCGCCGCCTAAATTGCGGAACAGCGCATTGGCCCCGTCCACCTGGCAGAAATAGAGGTCCACCAAACCGTCGCCATCCACGTCGCCCGCGCAGACGCCTCCGCCTTCCAGCAACACCTTGTTAGTCAGCGAATGATCGTAGGAGATCTGGTTGGTGAAGAAAACGCCCGTCTCGGCCGGCGTCAGCAGAGTGAAGCCCGCCCGCCCCGTGGCTGGCACGTTTAACCGCACCACGCGACAGCCATCCCGCAACTCCCCAGTCCGCGCCGCCGCCTGTCCGCAGACGGGCAGACCCAATCCCGCCGCCAGCAGACCCAGCGCGGCCCATTTCAGATTCCACTCAGCACGGAACATCATTCATCAATGAACGCTGGGTGGGGAATAATCCAGACCTGCGTTGTGGGAGACCATCGGGTGGATGAGCGTGGCGAAAATTTCCGGGGCCGCCCTCGTGGTTGATGGTCAATGGCCGGACTGGTTCCCCGCTCGTCCCCGATCATTGCTTCCGGTCCGTCTCGCTGAAGAGCGCGGCGCGGTAGAAACGCAGCCCGCCGGTTTGCACGGTCGAGCTGTTGCCGCCCACGAGCAGGCGGCCCTCGGGCGAGAAGGTGAGGCCGCGCAAGGCTCCGCCGAGACGGCGCACGGAGAGCAGTTCCTGCTGCGAGTCCACGTTCCACAATTTCAACGTGCTGTCGTCGCTGGCCGTCGCGAGCGTTTCGCCATCGGGCGAGAAGGCGACGGAATAAACGGTCTGCTTGTGCCCCGTGCAGACGCCGAGTTCGTGGCCCGTGACGGCATCGATCAAATGGATGGCGTCGTCCTGCCCGGTCACGGCCAAGGTGCGGCCATCGGGCGAGAAGGCGGCCTCGAAGCCGGGCTGGAATTCCAACACAAGGTTGGTGCGGAGCTGGCGGGTGGCGGTGTCCCAGATTTGCAGGGAGTTGACCGGCTCGCGTTCCCGGTCCCGGTCGCGATCCCCGCGATCCCGCAGAGGGGGGCGGTTGGTCTGACCGAAGCCCAAGCCGCCCATCGGTGGGAAGAGGCCGGCCCGCTGCACGGCGGCGATGCTGCGTCCGTCGGGAGAGAAGAAAACCTTTTGCGCGTCGCCCGAAAGGACCACGTTGGTGCCGCCGCGAATGTCCCAGCAGCGCAAATTATGGAAGCGCCCGCCCGTGAGCAGGGTGCGCCCATCCGGCGAGATCACCACCGTGTCCACGGCGCGCTCGGAGGCCTTGAGCACGAGCGTGTCATGGTTCTCCGTGTTCCAGATTTTCACCGTGCCGTCCTCTTGTCCCTGCGCGAGCGTGCGCAAGTCTTCGCTGATCGAAACGGAAGTGGAGAGGCGCAGGCGGTTCGGCTCCAGCGGGAACACTTGCTCCGGCTCGCGCGTGGCCGCGTTGAAGAAGGTGACCGAGCCTTGGCGATTCAACGCAGCGAGGGTGCGTCCGTCGCGGGAGAACGCGAGCGGCTGCCAGGAGCCGGGCACGAGATCGTATTTCGCGTCCTGGGGCCGCGCGCGCGCGGGCCAAAGCTTCACCGCACCGTCCTTGCCCGCGCTGATCACGGTCTGTCCATCCGGCGTGAAGGCCACGGCCCAGACTTCGCTCAAGTGGCCTTGCAGCGTGGCCACCCGCTGGCGCGTCGCGAAATCCCAGAGCCGGATGGAATGGTCGAGGCTCGCCGTGGCCAGCGTTTTGCCATCGGGCGAAAAGGCCAGCGCCGAGATGCCGCTGGTGTGCTCGATGTGTTCAACATCATCCGGCATGACGGCGGTTTCCTCGCCGGTGCGCGCGTCCCAGAGGCCGAGCACAAACACGCCGCGATCTGAAAGCATGTTGCGCGGCGCGATGACCGACTGGCCATCGGGCGAAAAGGTCAGCGCGCGGCCATAGCGCGAGAAGGACAGGGTGCGCCCGAAGAGGTTGGTGGAATCCGCGAGGACAATTTCCCGCCCCGCGCCGTCGAGTGACCAGACCATGAGGCCGTCGCGGCTGTCCGCGACGAGTGATTTTCCATCGGGCGA
>JAYVWQ010000375.1:0-9118 GCA_043785945.1 Akkermansia sp. | reverse complement strand
GCCGAGTTGTGGTTCAACAAGGGGGAGATGTTGATGATCTTGGTGATGTCTTTCGTGAGCAGTCTGCTGACGAAAGACTTGCGCCCAACGCCCACGCCTTTTTTTTGAAACTCCAGATCGCCGAAGACCAACTGGCCGAGCATGGCCGATTCGTAAAAAGTTTTTTCATCCCAGCCCGCGTCCTGGCTGCCCGCCACGCGCACGCCGTATGCGCGGGCCAGATCGTCGAAGCCCGCGCGTTTCAAATCGGCCAGTTCAAGATCCCAGATGATGATGTGGGACGGTGGAATTTTCGCGGCCAGCAACCCCTCGATGACTCCAGCCACCACGGCGGGGCGTGTCCCAGCCTGCGGGCCAGGCGCGGAAAAAACTTTCAAGCCCACGACATCCTGGGTGGAGACGAGTTGGCGGCACGCGGCCCCCAGATTGGATTGCCCGGTGAAGTTGGTCAGCCCGCGCTGGACCAATGCGCGCACCACGGCGGGATTAACCTTGAACGACTCGGTCGCGTCCTCGTCCTGCACGATGACGACGCGGGCGCGCGGTGCGGTGGTGGGGACAAGCGGCGCGCGGGTGAAGGCGCTGGGGGCGCTGGGGTTGCTCTGGGCCTGAATTGCGGACGGAAAAAATCCGGCGTAGGCGCAGGCGCACAGCGGAATCAATGTGTAAAAAAGGGCGTTCCTTGACATTTTCTGGCGGCGGATGCTACCACGGGCCGACATGCTGGCTATCAAAAATCCCCTCCGCAAACTCGTTGGGAAACTCACCCGGAAGGGAGCGCTGATTCTCGCCCTGACGGCGCTGCTGGGATGGACCGCCTGCACCCCGCCGGGACCGCGCGCGCTGCTGGAGGGAGAGGCTCTGCTGCGTGCGGGGAAGCCGACGGAGGCGCTGGAAGAACTGAAGCGGGCCACGGAACTCCTGCCGCAGGAACCGCGCGCGTGGAATTTGCTGGGACTGGCCTATCATCGCTCCGGACAGGCTCCCATGGCGGTGCAGGCTTACCGGCAGGCTCTGACCCGCGACCGGAGCAACGTCGTGGCGGTCGCACATTTCAATCTCGGATGCCTGTTGCTGGAACAGGGCAACGCAGCCGGGGCCGTCAATGAATTGCAGAGTTACACGCTCACCACCAACAGCGTGGCGGGACTGTTGAAACTGGGCGAGGCGCAGTCGCGGGCGCGGCAATTTAATTCCGCCGAAGCGGCTTATGGCGTCGTGCTGCGGCAGGAACCCAAGAACGTCGAGGCTTTGAACGGACTCGGGGTCATACATGTGCAGCGTGGCCAGCGTGACGCGGCGCAGTTTTTCAACGCCGCGCTCCAGGCTAATTCGAGGCACGGCCCGGCCCTGCTGAACTCCGCCTGGCTCGCGCTGCAAACTCCCGCCACCAAGCCGCTGGCCTTGCAGCGTTATCACGCCTATCTCGCCGCCCACGCCGCGTCGCCGCAGGCTGGGCCGGTTAAATTGATCGCGAGACAACTGGAGATCGAGCTGACGCCCGTGCCTGTCGTGCCCAAGTCAAATCCCATTGCCACGCTGCTCCCGACCAATACGCCGCCCCCCGCTCTGGTGAAATCCAACCCGCCCGTGGTCGTGATGAAGACGAACCCGGTCGTGCTGGCCACCAATGTGGCGGCGGTGCGTCCGACGGTTCCCATCACGGTCGTGACGTTGGCGAATGACACCCCGCCGAAAGTGGCCCCGGTGGAAACCATCGTGCCCAAGCCCGTCGCGACGGTGGTGCCTCCACCGTCTAGGATCGCGCCGCCGGTCCAGGAACTCATGCCGCCAGAATTGGATTTCGCCCCGGTCGTTCCGGCGAAGAAATCAGGATTTTTCTCCCGCTTGAATCCGTTTAAGGGCAAGCCCCAGGCCGCAGTCACAAATAATCCTCCCAAGAGAGTCGCGGTGTCGGCTCCGATCACGAACGTCCCGGCGGCGACGACGGGAGACACGGCGGCTGCGCCCCAGCCCAGCTTTCCCCGCTACCACTATGTTTCACCGCCACGTCCGGCGGCGGGCCATCGCGGAAATTCCGAGCGCGCTCTGCAACTGGGACTCAAAGCCCAACGCGAAGGAAACACGAACGACGCCTGGCTGGAGTTCCAATTGGCCGCCACGTCTGATCCGAGCTTCTTCGATGCGCAGTATAACGCCGCGCTGCTCGCCTTGCAGGCTGGGGATCTGCGCCGCGCTTTGCCGGGGTGGGAGATGGCGCTGGCGCTGCAACCCGATTCAATCAACGCACGCTACAACTTCGGGCTGGCCCTCAAGCAGGCGAATTACCCGCACGATGCGGCGAACGAACTGGAGAAAATCATCGCCGCCCAGCCCGATGAGGCGCGGGCTCATTTGGCGTTGGGAAATCTTTATGCGCAGCAACTGGGCGAGGCCGGCCAGGCCCGGACGCATTACGTGAAGGTCTTGGAATTGGAACCGCGCAATCCGCAGGGCGCAGCGATCCGGTTCTGGCTGGCGGCGCATCCCTGAAGGGGGACCGTCAACTTTCGCCGCACCGTGCTTAAAAGCGCAGCTTCGCGGCCAGCAGCAGGCTGATCTGCTGCATGATTTTTTTATCGGGATAACGCGGGTTGGCAATCAGCGCCCGGCCCCGGGCGACCACGGCGCTGCGCACGTCGGCCAGTTTTTCCAGACGGCCCGCCACCTCCGCGCGCTCCAGTTCACCGAAGCGGTCGAGCGGCAGTGGGTGGTTTGATTTCAAACGGTTGTGCCGATTATTGCGTGACGGTCCAAAATTTCTGCCGTGGCCTTGCATAGCTACAAATATCTGTGCGGTCGCATGTCATTACGATCTCGCTGTCCCAAACATCGGCCGCGCCTGCGTCTTCCTTTAGGTCAGCCCGCAAGAATGGCTTCATATTAAATCAGGCTGCGGCTTGCCTTTGGCTTTGAGAATGCTTAGTTGTGCCCACATGAAACCGCGTATTCTAGTCGTTGATGATGAACCGCAAATCCGAGAGATGCTCTCCATGTATTTTGCGCGTCATGGCTATGAGGCCGCCTCGGCGGGCGACACGGCAGAAACGCTGCGCGCCGTCGAGCAATCCAAGTTTGACGTCGTAGTTTTGGACATTGGCCTCGCGGAAGAAGACGGCTTGAAGCTTTTGGAGCAGCTCAAACTGCTCCAACCCCAGTTGCGGGTGGTCATGCTTACCGGCATGGGCTACGTGGAAGACCTGTTACATGAGGCGCAGCAAAAAGGGGCCGACGGGTACGTGAGCAAGGTGCTGCCGCTCGATGAACTGCTGCACGCCCTGCAAGGCATCCTCAAAGTGGCCGTGGCCTGATCCACTTCGACCAGTGCGGGTGCCGCCACCGGGCCGCCGTTTTTTATTTATTCCTGCCCTGACGCGGGATGAGTCTCGGCTTGCTCCATTGTATTTACCCCGTGTTCCAATTCTGGATGGATTGCCGTCTGGCTCAAGTCCGCACCTGAACCTGCCGAAGAGATGCTCATGGTCGAACGCTTCAGAAAGATCGCTCAGTAATATGCCCGACACCGAGGACAACATGCGGCCGAGGGTTTTGCTCGTCGATGACGATCAGGATTTCCTAGACGTGTACTGGGAATTCCTGAAGACGTTGCCCAGCGAGCCTGATGTCCAGACTGCCCCGAACGGCGGACGCGCCCTCTCGCTCTTGGAATCCGAACGATTCAATCTCCTCATCGTGGATCTGAGCATGCCGCGCATGGACGGCTTGCAAGTCATCGGCATCGCCCGGCGCAAATATCCCCGGCTCAAGATCGTGGTCTGGACCTGCATCACGGATGAACAATTTCGGGACCGTGCCTACGGCATGGGCGTGGACCAATACTGGCAGAAGCCCGGCTCGGAACAGGAGCGCCGGCATTTTTTGGATTCCATGCAGTCGATGTTGCTGCGGGAAGATCAGGGCGGCTTCCGTGGCGTTCAGGACAAGAGCCTGGTGGATTTGATCCAGTTAGAATGTATTTCGCAGAACTCCGCCCTGCTCAAGGTCAGCAACGGTCCTTTCCTGGGAAAAATCTGGATTCAAGGCGGTGAGTTGATCGATGCGGTGACCGATGAACTGCAAGGCGAAGCCGCCTTTCGCCGGATTCTCGGTTGGAAAATGGGCAGCTTCGAACTCCTCGCCGGTGATGACACGCGGCCCCGGGCCATCTTCAATTCCTATCAGGCACTGCTCCTCGCGGCAGCTCAGGCTATGGATGAGTCCAGCGTGGGCACGCAGAGCAACGGCTTTTATCCTGGCCACGAGATTCCCTCTCCGCTGCTGGGGTTGACGCGATTTGAAGGCGTGGAGTTCGCCTTGTCCTCCGCGCCCGCGCCGGGCAGCGAAACTCACTCATGGGGACTGGAAGCGCCGGATCATGTTTCGGCGTGGGCGCGCGCCTCCCTCAAATCCTTCAGCGACTTGGGCGAGCATCTCCGGTTCGGCCCAGTGCAACAGGTCACGGCCTCTAACTCCGACAGCCATGTGGCGCTGGCGGATTCCGCCCAGGGTGAATTGTGCGTGGGCTTCCGTCCTGATCTCGGGCCGGAGCAGGTGCGGGCCACCATGCGAAACATTTTGGCGAAGTGGGCGGTATGATTGGCTTTCTCAAACGAAACGTGAGCAAGGAGCCGGCCCGGCTTCCTGCCGGTTCGTTCACGCTGGATGCCCACGGCCAGGTCGTGGTGTCCACCATGCCCCAATCTTTTCCCGAGGCGCAGATGCGCGAGATCGGCGAGCGCGTGCTCGAATTTTTCAGAGGCGCGCAGGCCGCGCGGCTGCCCTTGCACGAGTTGAACATCCACTACCCGAATCTCAAAGTCACCGCCCGCTCTCTGCGCGGCGGTGCATTAATTTTTTTGCTCCCGCAAACCCTCAGCAAAAGTGAATCGTCATTATGAGCGCCAAGAATCTGCAAGAAATCATCGTCCGCATGGAGAGCTATCTGGAGTGCTGGAAGCAGTTCAACCATTACCTCAACCTGGCCCGCATCAAAAAGTTCACCCCCGATGACGAGACCCAGTTCATGGAAATCAAGAGCGTGATCACCCAGGAACTGGAGCTGGTGCTGGTCGTGACGGAAGGCTCGCAAGTGACGCGGGAAGACGTGCATAACCTCATGATTTTGGTCCCTTCCATGCGTTCTCTGAGCGAGAGCAATGACACCGTGCTGCGCAACGTCGAGAACCAGTGGCACAAGCTCTTCATCAACTGGCAGTCCCTGCTCGGGCAGTTGAAGGTCAAGCAGCGCCAGACCGAGACTAAATCGTTCTTCGCCGTACTCGTCGGGCGGTGAGGCTGCGTCGCGCGGAAAAGCGCGGCAGGTTCAACTCGCCTTGTCCGCCGTGATCACGCTTCGCGCTGCCGCCGTGGGCGTGAACTTCACGTTGGCAAATCCTGCTGCGCCCAGATACTCCGTCATCTCCGCCACCGAATAGCAGCGCCCCTCCGTCGAGTGCATCAGCATCACGGAATACTCCGCGACATGGAGCGGGCCGGACTTTTCCGCGTTCAAGTGTGCGTCGTGGATTATGATTGTGCCGCCGGGTGCGAGCGCCTCGAAGGATTTCGCAATGAGTTCCTTCACGACCGGCACGTCCCAGTCATGCAGCACATTCGAGAACAGGTGGGCATCAAACCCTTTGGGCAGGGGAGCCGTTAGCATGTCACCAGCGATCACCGAAACTCTTTGGCTAAGACCGCGCTTTGCCACGGCACCCGTCGTGATTTTATCCACCGGCGGTTTCTCCAGCACGGTGGCGCGCAGCTCCGGGAAGTGCGCGCAGAAGGAACACGCATAGATGCCGCTCCCGCCGGCGATGTCGAGGAGTGCGCGCCGCTCGCCCAAGGGCAGTTGCTTCGCCGCCGCTTGGGCCAGATACACGCCCCGGCAATCCATCGCAGCGGTGAACTGCGTGGCAAATTCCTCCGTCTCCATCGACTTGTGCCAGTCCTGCTTGCCCTTCTCGCTCCCCCAGTTCGCCGTCCGTCCCGTGCGCAGGACTTTCAACAAATCCTGGCACACCGGACGTTCTTTCAACGACGCGTAGTAGGGGCCAAGGAACCACGGCGAGTCGGCGCACAAATGTTCGCGTCCCGCCGTCGTGACGTGGAAAATCCCGTCGCGCTGCTCCAGCAGCCCCATCGCCACGAAGAGCGTAAGCATCACGTCCGTCGGGCGCGGCGTGGTTTGGAACTGCCGCATCACGCCCGCCCCGTCGCTCGGATTACGCGCCAGCCAAGAAAACAAATCTAGCCACACCACGCCCACGATGAGCAGGTCCGTGGCGTACAGGCCGTCGCGCTGGCGGTAAATGTGCGTCGGGTCGGTGGTGGGCTGATGCGTGAGTGCGTGTGACATGCGCGCGGGATACCAGAGCGACTGGCTCGTGGGAAGCAGTGAATGACGAAGGAGGAATGGAGAGGGCGTCGCTCGCCCTCCGTTCGTCATTCCATCTCCACCACGCGATAAAATCCCCGGCTCTCGCCCGCTGGCACCGCATTGGTCCACGAGGTCGTGGCCCCGCTGGCCGTAATGCTGGGGCTGATGGGCAGCCATTGCGGGGCTTCGAGATTAGCCGTGTGTTCCACCTGATACGTTTGATCGGCGGCAGACTTCCAGCGGGCGATGGTCTGCCCATTGCGGATTTCAAAAGTGCAGAAGCGCAGCGGGCCGGGCGCCGCTCCTTTGATGATGCTGAAGGTGTCATCCACCGTGCCGTTCTCACGCAGGAACTGGGCGTCGAGCCGGGGACCATCAATGTCGAGCACCAGCGAGCCGAGGGCGCTCTCTTCGAAGAACATGACGGGGTGATGACCGTAGCGGCCGGAGATTTTGCCCGAACTGCCGGCCACGATATAGACCGTGCCTTGATTGGCCTCTGGCCCCGTCTCGGGCTTGAAGTAAGCGCCTGTGTCTTCGGGGCGGCCGCTCCCGGCGTCCTTGATCATGGAGGGCGTGAGGCTGGTCGAGTAGCCGTAGTGGCCGTTGATGAGAAAGCTCCGCTCGTAGTTATGGCTGTGCCCGCCGAGCACGAGGTCCGCGCCGTAGTATTCCAGCATCTGCGCGGCATGGGCGCGCATCTCAATGAGGTTGCCATAGCCGTCCAGCGGATTGTCCGAGTTGTGCGAGCCTTTCGTGTAGGGCGGGCTGTGCCAGAAGGCGATCAGCCAGTCGTTCGTGTTCGCTGCGAGGTCGGCTTGCAGCCAGGTAAGCATCGGACCGGCGGGCGTGCGGTCCGACAGCTCCGAGTCCAGACAGACGAAGTGGATGTTCGCGTGAGTGAAGGAATAATACTTCTCCGTACCCGAGGCCACGCCGCCCGCTTCGCCCTGGGTGGGAAAGTTGAAAATGTCGAGGTACGGAATGCGCTCGCCGGGCGGCACGGAGTAAGTCTCGTGATTGCCAATCGTGGACCAGAGCGCGCTCTGGTGAAGCAGGGCCGGATACACGTCGAAGAAGCTGATCTGATACTCCTCGTCGCTGCCGTAGTTGTAAGCGTTGTCGCCCAGGGCCAGCCACACATCCGTGCGGCGGCTGCCGGTAAAGTTGTAATACGCATCCCGCACCGCCGCTTGATTGCCATCGCCATAAATGGCCGTGCCGCAATCGCCAATAGCCCAGACGCGCGTGGGCCGGACCCGACCCTGCAGCGGCGGGGTGATGAACTGATACTCCGGCCCTTCCGCCAAATGGTTGAAGAATTCGCCCACCGCGTAGAAGTATTGCGTCTCTGGCTCCAGCCCCAGCAGCGTCACTTCGTGCTCGGTCGTTTCCGTCAGGTCGCCCGTGATGAAGTGCAGGTTGTTCACGCCGGGACCGTGGAGCACCACGCTCTCGGTCGGTTCATCCGTGCGCCAGCGGAACGTCATGCGGTCCGGCCCCGCCATCTGGAGATAAGGCCCGCGCGTGATGGTGACGGCGGGAGCCAGCGCCGCCCCGCTCAACAGGAGAATGGCCAACCTACCGCGCAGCATGGTCCCAGAGAGAGGTGCCGTTTTCATGAGAATTGTGCCCCGAAGGTAGCCTCAGCGGGGCGGGGGGACAACGCTTTCCCGCCGGAGAAGTGAATGGGAAATGACGCCGTTGGGCGCGGTACTGCGGGTCGCAGCGTCACCAGTTCCACCATCCGCGCAGCGGTAGGCCGGACATATCCGCGCCGTGAACGAAGGCTATGCTCGTGAATCCCGGTCAATTCTCGGGGTCGTCAACCGTTGAAAAACAAAAAGCCGCAGGCATCGGCCTGCGGCTTTTCTGGTAAGCAACGTCTCAGATATTCTCCAACCGCCCGGTGCTGTCGCCGAGTTTTTCCACGCCGGTCGCGCCGGCGCGGTCCACCATGGAGAGCCAGAGATTGGTCAGGGGCGTTTCCTTGGCGTAGCGGATGTGGCGTCCGGGCTTGACGGTGCCGCCGCCGTGGCCGGCGAGGACGATGGGGAGGTTGTCGTGATTGTGCGCGTCGCCATCGCTGATGCCGCTGCCGTAAGCAATGAGGCAGTGGTCGAGGAGCGTGCCGTCTCCTTCCTTGATCGTTTTGAGACGGCGCAGGAGGTAGGCGTATTGCTCGATGTGGAAGCGGTTGATCTTGGCGAGCTTTTCCAGCTTCTCCTTGTTGCGCCCGTGGTGCGAAGTCTCGTGGTGTCCGTCGTTGATGCCGAGGGTGGGGTAGCTCTTGTTGCTGCCATCGTTGGCCAGCATGAAGGTGGAGACGCGCGTGGAATCAGTTTGAAAGGCCAGCACCATCATGTCGATCATGAGGCGCATGTGCTCCTTGTAATCGTTCTTGGGAATGCCGCTGGGCTTGCTGGTGTCGGGCATCTGGGCCGCTGCCGCCTCGACGCGTTCGATGCGCATTTCCAGTTCGCGCACCGCGTTCAGGTATTCCTCAACCTTGCGCTGGTCGGTGAGGCCGAGCTGGGACTTAAGAGTGCGGGCGTCGTCGTGGACAAAATCGAGAATGCTCTTTTGATAGCGGTCGCGCTTGGCCCGGCTCTCGGCGGTCTCAGTGCCCTTGCCATTGCCGAAGAGGCGCTCGAAGACGGCGCGCGGATCAATCTCCTTCGCCATCGGAGTGGCCTCGCCGCGCCAAGACATGTTGGCCGAGTAGGCGCAACTGTAGCC
>JAYVWQ010000374.1:0-3699 GCA_043785945.1 Akkermansia sp. | reverse complement strand
GGCATCCTGCCGGGTTCCATTGCAGGACGGAGCGCGGGCGTCCCGCCCGCAGCAGCGTCCGAACTCGCGAGCGCGTTGGAAAAGAACTTGATCACAGCGATGCCGACCTTGCTGCGCCCGGGACGGGCGCACTCCAGGACCGCCACTTCCCATCGCACCTCTTCCTCTCCGCGTTGTTGCGTCGCCTTCCATGAAATGAGACAACCGCCCGCATGAATTCCACGTCATCCCTCGCCCCTGCCGCTCCGGCGGCTGCGCCCGAGTCCCGTCGCATCGTCTCCGTGGACGCGCTGCGCGGCTTCGACATGTTCTGGATTCTCGGCGGTGATGCCATTGCCCAAGCGCTGAAGAAAATGTCGTCGGAGAGCAATACCACGCTGAGTTCCATCGGTGCATTCTTTGGTGATCAACTCGACCATGTGGAATGGGCCGGCTTCCGTTTCTACGACCTCATCTTCCCCATGTTCGTCTTCATCGTCGGAGTTTCACTCGTCTTCTCCCTCACGAAACTCGTCGAGCGCGAAGGCCACGCCGCTGCGCACCGCCGGGTGTTCCGCCGGTTCGTGCTGCTGTTTGTCCTGGCGCTGCTTTACTCCGGCGGTGCGAGCCACAAGTGGCCGGACATCCGCCTGCTCGGCGTCCTGAACCGCATCGCGCTCTGCTACCTCTTCGCCTCGCTGCTCTTCCTGAATTTTCGCTGGCGCGGTCTGCTTACGGCCTGCGTGTCCCTGCTCGTGGGCTACTGGGCGCTGATGACGTTTGTGCCCGTGCCGGAAATCGGCGCAGGTTCCTTCGCCCCCGGAGCCAATCTCTCCAACTGGATTGATGCCCATTACCTTCCTGGCAAACGCTGGGATGGCACCTGGGATCCGGAAGGAATTCTCAGCACGCTGCCCGCCATTGCAACCTGCCTGCTTGGCGTGTTGGCGGGACTGCTGCTGCAGAACACGCGCGTGGAGGAGCGACGCAAATCACTCTGGCTCGTCGGCGCGGGCGTAGTGATGGTCGCCGTTGGTTTCGCGTGGGGCCTGCAATTTCCCGTCATCAAAAAAATCTGGACCTCGTCCTACGTCCTCGTAGCGGGCGGATACAGCGCGATGCTGCTGGGCGCGTTCCATTACGTCATTGATGTGCAGGGGCGGCAGCGCTGGGCTACGCCCTTCATCTGGATCGGTGCGAACGCCATCACGCTCTACTTCTGCGAAAACATCTTCAACTTCGAGAAGCTGGCCGGGCGGTTGGTCGGCGGCGATGTCAGCAGCTTTCTCGACCGGCATTTGGTGGCTGGAGCCGGGCACTTGGTCGCGGCGTGCGTGGGATTGGGGCTGGCCGTGGCGCTGGCGGGATTTCTTTACCGCCGGAAAATTTTCCTGCGCGTGTAAGAAAGTCTGACCATTGAGTGTCTTGCAGGTTCCACCTCACGTAATCACTTTTTCCATCCAAGCATCTCCCGGATGCGTTCCGACCTCATTGAGATGGTCAGCAGCAAGGCGACACCCCAACAAAATAAAAACAACCAGTACGGGTTCTCCTCGTGCTCGAACAAAAAAACCTCCCGCGTCGGGTCTCCTGAAAAGTGAAACCGTACTGCATTTGGAACTTTGCTCATCAAGTGCCGCTGCGCATGGGCGTGAACCTCTGTGCCAGCACCATCGATCCGAATGGTGAAATCAACCCGAGGAACGGAAAACTGCCTGATCGGCTCACGAGATACAATCTGGCCTGTGACAATAGGTGCATTCCGAACGGTGAATACATCCAAAGCCTGCACGAAGAACATCAAGCCACCAAGCGCTGCGCAAACAATCCCTAAGATCATCTTGGCGGGTGTAATCATACCGAGGAGCAAGCTGAGATGAACTCACACCGGACTCATAACTTCTCCGGCTCCTGCATGAATGCGGCGATGCGCTGTAACAACCGTCCGGCCGCGCCGCCATCCAGCACGCGGTGGTCGAAGCTCAGGGTCAGATAACATTCCATGACCGGCACGAACTGTTGCTTGGCCTCGTCCCAGTTCGGCACCCGGCGGCCCGCGCCCATGCCGAGCACCAGCGTTTGTTCGGGCAGGGGAATCGGCGTGGCCCAGGTCAGTCCGAAGGTGCCGTAGTTGGTGATGGTGGCGATGGAGCCGCCCGTGGCGTCGAGCGGGAGGCGGCGTTGCCGGGCCAGTTCCACCAGTTCGGCGTAGCGCGCCACCAAGTCCTTCAACGGCTTTTTGTCCACACCGCGCAGCACAGGCACCATCACGCCGTCTTCCGCTTCCACGGCCACGCCCAGATCGATGGCGGGCGGATGGACAATCTTGTTGCCGACGAGACGGCCGGCGCAGGCGCTGTTCTCCGCGAGCGCGAGCGCCAGCGCGCGGAGTGCGTAGAGAGCGGGACCGGGCTTCGGGTTGGCCTGCTTGCGATGCGCCAGCACGGCGTCGAGTTGCACGGGCAGTCCGACGGTGGCGATGGGGCGCGTCCAACTGCGGCGCATGGCATCCGCCACGGCCACGCGCATGGAGGAAGCTTCGGTGAGCTTCAACCGGTCGAGGCTCACGATGTATTTCTCCAAGTCCTCGATGGTGACGCGGCCGGCCGCGCCGCTGCCCGCGATGCCGGCCATGTCGGCGGCGTGCAAGCCGAGTTCGTTCATGCGCGCCTTCATGCGCGGCGACATGTAGCTCGCGCCGGTCGCGTGCGCGGGCACGGGCAGGCCGCGCACCGTGGGAGCCACGGCTTGTCTTGGCTCGGCCACGGAACTGTCATGCACAGGGGAGGTGACTTGTCCGGTCGGCTGCGACGAGGGCGCGTCCAGTCCGAGTCGCTGGGCTTCTTCCTTCGTCACTTCGAGATAACCAAGCACTTCACCGACGGCGTAGCTTTCCTCGATCTTGGCAATCCACTTCTGCACCACGCCGCGCGCGGGGCTGGAGATGTTCATGGAGGCCTTGTTCGTCTCCACTTCCACCACGTCCTGATCGGCGGCCACTGTGTCGCCGGCTTGGGCGAGGAAGCTGATGATGGTGGCCTCGGCGATAGACTCGCCGAGCTGCGGCATGATGATGGGAATTTGCGGCATACTAGGTCCTCAGCAGATTTCGCGCGGCCTCCACGATGGAGCGTGCGGTCGGTCGGTGCGCGGCCCAGAGATTCGGGTGATACGGCACCGGGGTGTCCTTGGCATTCAAACGCTGCGGCGGCGCGTCCAACATGCCGAACGCCTCGGTGGAAACGCGCGCAATCACTTCCGCCGTCACTCCGCCCCAAGGCCAGGCCTCGCCCACGCACAACAGCCTTCCGGTGCGCGCCACCGAGGCGATGACGGTGTCGGTGTCGAGCGGTTTCACCGAACGGAGATCAACGACTTCGATTTCCCAGCCCTCGGTCTTCAATTCTTCCGCCGCCGCCAGCGCCTCGTGGACCATTGCGCTGTAGGCCACGAGCGTCATGTCGCGTCCGGCGCGGGCGATGCGCGCCTTGCCGGTGGGCAGCGCTTCGGTCGGCAGCTTGTCGGCCTTGAGATGGTAATAGAGATACTTGTGCTCGCAGAAAATGACCGGGTCATCAATGGCCACCGCTTCGAGCAACATGCTGTAGGCATCCTCGACCGTGGCGGGCGTCATCACCACGAGGCCCGGATAGTGTGCGTAAATCGCCTCGATGCTCTGACTGTGGAAGGGCCCGCTGCCCGCCGTGCCGCCGAACGGGA
>JAYVWQ010000373.1:0-3764 GCA_043785945.1 Akkermansia sp. | reverse complement strand
GTTTTGCTCCATGCCACGTTGAACGAAGCGTCCTGGGAGTAGCTCGCCAACATGCCGACCCACGCGATCGATTGCAGGACGGCCCAATGCAGCCCAAGCGAAACCACGAGAGCGAACACGACAAGCAACTTATCCAGCGGCACCAGCATGGATGAAGCGCCCGTGGCGCGCGCTTCCCGCGTCGCCCGGCCCCGGATCCTGCTGCTGTGCAGAGTTGGTTTCATGCTTCGATCGCCCTCAGACTGCGCGCGAGAGCATTTCACTGCGTTGACTCGGGTCAAGTCCTCGGAACTTCGACATCAGCCGACGCTCGCACAAAATGATTACCCCCTGTCCACTACGCCCGATTCATGCCAGCCCGTCGCAACCCCCGCTGAACCGCCTCGTCGCGTTGCATTGTGCGCCACACGAAACCCTCGCGCAGGTTCGCCGCCATCAGCGCGGTGATGCCCACGTCGATGCCGATCACATCGGGGTTCACCCAGCCGTTGTCCGGATTCCAAGCGTCCACGAATCCGTACCGTTTCCAGATTCGCGCGCCGTGAGCCTCGCGCTGGTGGCGCAGGGTGCGCAGACATTCCGCCGGCAGGAACGGCAGCGAGCCGGCTGCGGCGCAGGGCGCGATGGTGCCATCCAGCGGCCCGCTGTCGGGAGGACCGCCCCACGCCACGTAGCCTTTCGCGGAATCACTCGAAGTCACGCCCCACAGATCCTCCGACCAGCGCGGGAACTTTTCCCGCCGTCGGAGGCTCCACTTCAAATGCGCGCGCGTCGCTGCCACGGAATTGGCGAACCAGTCCGTGCCGGCGTCGGGCCGGTTGCGGAAGTCGAACCACGCGTGTGAGAACTGATGCACGAACAACGGCGCGGGTGACCAGACGTAACGCTCGCCCTCGTATTCGCGCTCGGGGCGGCTCCACGCCCGCCAGGTTTCCGGCGCGAGCGGATACGTGGGCGAACCCAGGCCGAGGAGGTTGATCAGCATCAATTCGCAGTAATGATCCCAGTGCGACTTGAGGAAGCCGCTTTCCGGTTTCCAGCCCATCGAGAGCGTCTGCTTGCCGTTGAGAAACCACGGCCAGTCCGCGCGTTCGAACAACGCCGTGGCGAGGCGGTGGATTTCGGCGTCACCGGCGAAATAGGCGCGGGCGTGCAAGGCGCCGCAGAAGAGGATCGCCGAATCCACCGACGACAGCTCGCATTGCCAGATGCGCTCGCCGGTGCCCCAGTGAAAGAAGTGATAGAAGAACCCGTGCTCCTGCACCTGCCGTTCCTGCAACCAGCGCAGGGTGCGGACAACCTGTGCCCGGAGTTCGGCGCGCGGCGCATACTGGCGTTCATGCGCCAGGCACAGCACCGACAGGCCGAAGCCCGTCGCGGCGATGCTGGCGACGGTGCGCGGGTCAGGCTCGCCGTTGGCCAGCTTCCGATCCATGACGAGGCCGGTTTCCGGATGAGCCGCTTCGCGAAAGAACGTGGTGGCCGACCGCTCCAGTTCCTCGATCAGACGCGAGTCCGCTGTCGAGGGGCGAAACTGGTCCAGTGGGGAGCGGGCGTTACTGTTGGTGCGGTTCGCGAGGCAGCCGGATAACGTCGTGACCGCGCCGCAGAACAACACGATCCGCCGCAGGGCGGCCCGCCGGGAAATCGCGTTTGGAAATGGGGGAATCATGTGCCTGTGGATAAACGCGCCGCCGATGGAATGGTCAAGCCATGAGGAAGACCGCCCAGCGCTGATCAACGAAGAAGATCGGCGCGAGCTTGATTCACGTCAATCCGCCCGCCACGCGGCGCAGTATGGTTTCATCCGTATCGAGATGGATGCGTCATTCATCTGAAATTGAACCATTGAAATCCGGCACGGCTCGTCCGTGCCAAATCCATTATCCATGAGCCACCATCCCAATGTCTTCTCGCCGCCCGGAACTCCGCTGCTCGAACGCACCGTTGGCGAACTCGTCGCCGAACGGCCCGGACGCTCGCGTGTCTTCCAGGCTTTCCAAATCGATTTTTGCTGTCAGGGCGGACGCACCTTGAGCGAAGCCTGTGAACGCAAGGGCATCGCCGCCGCGTCCGTGGTCGAGCAACTGGAGGCGGAGTTGGAAGACAAGTCCGCCCCGGCGCAGAATCCCGCCGAACTGCCGCCGCACGAACTGGCCGACTACATTTTCCAGACCCATCACCAGTTCCTCTGGCGCGAACTGCCCCGGCTGCACGCCATGTCGGAGCGGGTGGCCCAGGTGCATGGCGGTCACACGCCGTCGCTGGTCGAATTGTTCCACGTCTTCTGTGGCCTGGAGGAGGAGTTGACGACGCACCTGATGAAGGAGGAACAAATTCTGTTCCCGGCCATCGCCGAGATGAGCCAGGGCCAGGGAGAGCCGGTCGCCGTGGACGGCCCCATCGCCTGCATGTTGCAGGAACACAACGAGGCGGGCGAAGCGATGGCCCGCTTGCGTGAGTTGAGTCACGGATTCCAGCCGCCCGCCGATGCCTGCAACACCTACCGCGCGCTCTTCGCCGGCCTGCGCGATCTGGAGGAAGACCTGCACCGGCACATCCATCTGGAGAACGCCGTCCTCTTTCCTTTGGCGCGAGCGATGGCTGAAGGCAAGGCCTGACTTGAATTCCCGTCCGACTTTGCGGCATTTGGCGTCCCGCCGGTCGCCTCCGTGAAGGAAGCCTCGTCGCACTTGCTCTTCTTCGCGACCCGACCGGCCTCAGTGCCAGATTTCGCCCTTCGTCGCGTCGCCCGGCACGTCGAGGACTTGGAGGCTGGAGATCGTCTTCATCGTCTGGTGGTCGGCGAACGTCCACACGACTTTCTTGTCCGGCGTCACCTCGATGACGTGCGGGCCGTTGCCGAATTGTCCGTGCCCCTGCCAGTTCGACATCACCGTGTTGCCGTTGGGCAGACGCTGGAGGCCGGTCATGCACTTCAAGCTGATGCCCGGCAAGTCGCGGCTCTTGATCTCCCAAACCGTCCCGCCATTCCGTCCACCTCGAAGACCCGCGCCCCGTCTTTCACGATGTCGCCGCAGGCGATGAACGTGTGGCCGTTCGAAAGGCGCACGACACTGTGCGGGCCGCTGGCAGCGGGAATCTCGCGCACCTTCTTGCCGTCGCCATCGTATTCGCGCACGACCTGGTCGCCACAATGCGCAACAAGGTAATGACCGTTGGCGAGACGGCGGGCGTTGCGCATGTAGAGATGGCCGCCGTCCTTTCCTTCGGGCAGCAGCCGGATTTCCTTCGCGATCTTTCCGGACGGCTCGACTTCGATCAACCGACCCGCGTTGCACTCGCCGATGAAGGTGTTGCCATTGGCCAGGCGCTGGCAGGCGTAGATCTCGCTCTTCGATTCGTAGCTGAACACGACCTTCTTCTCGCGCGTGACTTCCTTCACACCGTGGCCGGTGGTGAAGAGCAGGTTCCCATTCGGCAGCGCCCACAGTTCATCGCAACTCGGCGCGGCGTGCTCCCACTCGACTTTGCCGTCGGCGCTCACGATGAACACTTTGCCCTGGGTGTAATCCGCGCCGGCGAAGCGATGAGAAGTGGCGGGCATCGTCGTCGCTTTCGCCGGAGCCGGGGCCGGAATCAACGCCGCGCGGATCGGCTCCATCCAGCGTTTCGCAGGGATGTCGTAGAGAATGAAATCGCTGTCGAACTGCCAGTAGGCCCAGCTCCAGCCGTGCGACTCCGCGGCGCGGGCCACGGCGTCGGTGTAGCGCACGCGTGATTCCATCGGGGCCTTGTCGTAG
>JAYVWQ010000372.1:0-8968 GCA_043785945.1 Akkermansia sp. | reverse complement strand
CTGACCGACTTGGTGAGCGAGGTTCGCGAACGGGTTCGCAAAGATTCAATCAGTTCAGGAATGCCGGAAGACGCTCTCGGCTTGGATCGGAGTGGCGCTGGTGCTATCGCTTATTCGGAGGCTGTCAGCGTTTACCTCGCCTTCGCGGTGGATCGGTTGGCCATGACTGGGAACAGCCTTGTTCGGTGGAACTGCGTCGGCGAGAAAGCACAACATTGTTTTGGGCGTCAGACCCTCTCGATGCTTTGGGATTTTGCAGAGCCAAATTTTCTTGGCACCGCAACGGGATGTATCGATGCAGCAGTCTTTTATGCGCATGACCCGATTAACGGACTTCCAACCAATGGACACGGAATCGCGCAGCAGTGTGACGCACAAACTCAGCGAGTCAGTGACGGCAAAGTCGTTTCAACGGACCCTCCCTACTACGACAATATTGGATACGCTGACTTGTCCGATTTCTTCTATGTGTGGTTGCGTCGAGCATTGCGCCCGGTTTTTCCCCAACTACTGAGCACCATCGCGATTCCAAAAGGCGAAGAGCTGGTCGCTACGCCAGCTCGTCATGGCGGTAAAGAAAAGGCGGAGGCATTCTTTCTTCATGGGATGACGGAAGCGATGCGCCAGCTCGCAAAGCAAGCCCACCTGAGCACGCCAATTACTATCTATTATGCTTTCAAGCAGTCAGAGACAACGGGCGACTTGGGCACATCATCGACTGGGTGGGTTACCTTTCTTGAATCCTTGACTAAAGCTGGATTGCAACTCTCTGGGACTTGGCCAATGCGCACTGAGATGCCGACTCGAATGCGCGGCATGGACTCTAACGCCCTCGCCTCCAGCATCATCCTCGTCTGCCGCAAGCGCCCCGCCGACGCTCCCTCCATTTCCCGCCGGGAGTTCATCCGCGAGTTGAACGGTGTGCTACCCGAGGCACTCGACGAGATGACCAAGGGTTCTGGTGATGACCGTTCGCCCGTGGCCCCGGTGGACCTGTCGCAGGCCATCATCGGGCCGGGCATGGCGGTCTTTTCCAAATACGCCGCCGTGCTGGAGGCCGACGGCTCGCCCATGAGCGTGCGCACCGCGCTGCAACTCATCAACCGCTTCCTCGCGGAAGACGATTTTGATCACGACACGCAATTCTGCCTGCACTGGTTCGAGCAACACAACTGGGGCGAGGGTGTTTTCGGTGAAGCGGACGTGCTCGCCCGCGCGAAAGGAACCAGCGTTGACGGCGTGAAGGAAGCCGGTGTCATTCAGGCCGGTGCCGGCAAAGTGCGCCTGCTGAAGTGGGCCGAATACCCCGCCGACTGGAATCCGCGCACCGATACCCGCCTGCCAGTATGGGAAGCGTTGCACCAGATCATCCGCGCGTTCCGCCAAGGCGGCGATTCCGCCTCCGGCGCGCTGCTCGCCGCGCTCGGCGGCAAAGCCGAAGCCGTGCGGCAACTGGCCTATCGCCTCTACACCCTTTGCGAACGTCTCGGCCAGGCCGAAGACGCCCGCGCCTACAACGAAGTCATCACCAGTTGGAGCGGCATCGAGTCCGCCGCCGCCAGCGCACCCAAGCCCGCCGATCAAGACTTGCCCGGCCTGGAAAGATGAACACACCGATTTTATGAGCCTGAAACCTTGGAGAGAAATCGCCGTGCCGCACGCGGACGTGCTTGAAGGCACGTTCCAACAGTCGGAGTTCGCCGCCGACATCACGGCAGTTCACACCGGCAAGGCCACGCGGGAATATCAGGACGCGCCCGCGTTCTTTGAACGCACTTTCATCACCGAGGGAATGCGCCTGCTGCTCACGTCCGTGGGCCGTCGTCTTAACGGCCAGGGCGGCGATCCGGTCATTCAGCTTCAAACCGCCTTCGGCGGCGGCAAGACGCACACCATGCTCGCGGTGTATCACCTCGCCACCCGCAAGTGTCCGCTCAAAGATTTGCCGGGCATCCCGGCGCTGCTCGATCAAGCGAAGCTGATGGACTTGCCGAAAGCGCGCGTCGCGGTTCTGGACGGCACCGCTCTTTCCCCCGGCCAGCCGTGGAAACATGGCAAGCAATCCATCCGCACCCTTTGGGGTGAACTCGCGTGGCAACTCGGCGGCGAGGAGGGGTTCGCCCTGCTCAAGGAAGCCGACGCCAACGGCACATCACCCGGCAAGGACGTGCTTCGCACCTTGCTGGAGCGTTCCGCGCCGTGCGTGGTGCTCGTGGACGAGCTGGTCGCGTACATCCGCCAGTTCCCGGACAATCAAAATCTCAGCGGTGGCACTTACGACACGAACCTCTCGTTCGTGCAGGCGCTGACCGAGGCCTTGAAGCTCGTGCCGAACGCCGTGTTGCTCGGCTCACTGCCGGAATCGGACGTGGAGGCCGGCAGCAACAGAGGCGTCGCCACGCTGCGCGCCCTGGAGAAAACCTTCGGGCGCGTGCAGGCATTGTGGAAGCCCGTCGCCACGGAGGAAGCGTTTGAAATCGTGCGCCGCCGGTTGTTTGAACCCATCCACGACCTCAAGGCTCGCGATGCAGTCTGCCGCGCCTTCGTAGATGCCTACGTCGCGGAAGGCGCGAAGCTCCCATCCGAGACGCAAGAGGCGCGTTATTTTGACCGGCTCGTGCAGGCGTATCCCATTCACCCGGAAATCTTCGACCGGCTGTATGAAGATTGGTCCACGCTCGATGGCTTCCAGCGCACGCGCGGCGTGCTGAAGCTCATGGCGAAGGTGATTTACCGCCTGTGGAAAGATCAGAACCGCGACCTGATGATTTTGCCCGGCAGCCTGCCGCTCTACGACGGCGAGACGCGGAACGAACTGATCTACCATTTGCAGAATGGATGGGACCCGGTGTTGGAAGGCGACATCGACGGCGAACGCGCCGAGACGACGGAACTCGAAAGCAAGGAACCGCGCTTCGGAGCCATTCAAGCCGCGCGCCGTGTCGCCCGCACCATCTTCCTCGGCACCGCGCCTTCGGCAGTCGCCCCAAGGGCAGGCGGCACACGCGGACAAGAGCGCCAGCGGGTATTGCTCGGCTGTTTCCAGCCAGGCCAGGTTTCTTCGACGTATTCCGATGCGCTGAACCGCCTCGCTGACCGGCTCCATTACCTGAACTCCACCGGCGACAAGGCGCAGGAGACGACCCGCTTCTGGTTCGACACACGCGCCAATCTTCGTCGCGAGATGGAAGACCGGAAACGGCGCTTCGACGAGGCCCACGACCTTCGCCCTAAGTTGGCCGACGTGGTCCGCAAGCTCGCGAACAACGCGACGATGTTTGAAGGCGTCCACGTCTTCACGCCGCACGCGGATATTCCCGACGACGCGGCGCTGCGGATCGTCGTGCTTTCACCCGACCACTATTACAGCCGCGCCGAGACACGGCTCGCGTTCGATGCGGTGCTGGAGGTTGCGCGCAACAACGGCAGCAAACCGCGCTACCGGGGGAACCGCCTGCTGTTCCTCGCGCCCGACCAGGACTTGCTCGCCCGCGTGCGCGATTGCCTGCGCGCCGCGCTCGCTTGGAAATCCATCGTGGATGACGTGGCCGGCGGTCGCTTGAACATCGACCTGATCCAGAAGAAGCAGGCGGAAAAGGAACTTGAAACCGCCGAGAGCGTTCTGCCCAAGGCCGCGCGGGAATGTTACCGATGGCTGCTCTGTCCGTCGCAGAACTCGCCCACCGCCCCGCAGCCCACGGTCGAAGCGTTCCCGCTCAACACCAGCGGCGGCACGCCCGGCGCGGAACTGGAGCGCGTCTGCACCGACAACGAACTCGTGATCAGCACCTGGTCGCCCATCCATCTGCGCAACCGCCTCAAGGAACTCTACTGGAAAGACGGCAAGACGACGGCGGGCGCAATGGCGTTCTGGGAAGACACGCTCCGGTATCTCTATCTGCCGCGCCTGAGAAACCGTGGTGTGCTTGAACAGGCCATCGTCAAAGGCGCGGGCACTCGCGATTTTTTCGGCACCGCCTACGGCGAGCACGAAGGCAAGTTCGACGGCTTGAAACTCGGCGACTCAAACATCCAACTCGACGACACGCTGCTGCTCATCGAGCCGGACGCCGCCGGCATCTACGACGCGGCCAGCAAAGCCAAGCCGGTGCCAGCCGCGCCCGGAAGCCCGGCAACAGTGTCGCCCGGAACGACACCACCCGGAACAGTTCCACCCGGCCCCACGCCTCCCGGCTCACCCGCGCCCGGAGCGGCCAGGGCCAAGTCGTTCCACGGGAATGTCGCGATCAATGCCAGCACCGCCAAGATGCGTCTCGTCCAAGTCGCCGAGGAAATCATCGCCATCCTCGCCGCCGACCCGAACGCCGAGGTGAGAGTCAGCGTCGAGATTCAGGCGAACTTCCCCACCGGCGCGCAAGACCAGACCAAGCGCGCCGTCTCCGAAAACGCCAAAACCCTCGGCTTCAAGAATGCGGATTGGGAGTAAGCAGGTTGAATTGAGGCAACGATGATTTCACGATTCCAAGGACCAGACGGAAAACTTCGCCTCGTAACAGCCCTGCGTGAACAGGCCATAGTTCGTGACGATGAGAAACTCGCGGTGGAACTTGCCGAAATCGTGGAGGTCTTACAATTCGAGCCAACGCAGCCGAAGAATGAAATCATTCAACAAGGCGCGGCAGACAATGACCTGTACTTGATTCTGGCTGGCTGTGTATCCGTCCGCATTCACGGCCGAGAAGTAGCGACCCGACGCGCAGGGTACCACCTCGGCGAGATGGCGCTAATTGACCCATCCGCACGACGGAGTGCCAGTGTCATTGCGACCGAACAGACAGTGGTCGCGCGGATTAACGAGCCGGCTTTCTCCGCCTTAGCCACGAAATACCCACAACTCTGGCGTCGTCTGGCCTTGGAACTCGCCTCGCGGTTACGCCAGCGCGGGAATCTCATCAAACCACCAAACGACAAGCCGCTGGTCTTCGTTGGTTCGTCTGTCGAGGCACTTCCTATCGCACAGGAACTTCAGTCAGGATTGGCTCACGACCGCATGGTGGTGTCGGTATGGACGGATGGAATTTTTCGAGCCACACGAGGCGCGGTCGAGAGCTTGCTCGAAGCGGTTGGAAAGTCAGACTTCGCGGTTCTTGTCCTTACGGCTGACGACACGGTAATCAGCCGCGAAGTGGAGGCCGTAGCGCCCCGCGACAATTGCATTTTTGAGCTTGGACTGTTCATGGGTGCGCTGGGACGTGAGCGCAGTTTTATCGTGAAACCTCGCGGCGAAGACCTAAAACTGCCTTCAGATCTCCTCGGTCTCACGCCACTTGAATACCCGAGCGGGGCGACAGGCACGTTGACGCCCCGCATTGCCCCGCTTTGCACCGCAATTCGTAAAGCCGTAGTGGCATTGGGACCAAAGTGAACTGCGCTCTATGGGTCTGCTCACCGACATCACAAAAGAGGTTGAAGAAATCTTCAAAACCAAGTGGGAAAGCCGCGACGGCACAAAGGTGCCGGAAACCGAAGACGTAAAGCTCGGGAACGACGCCGTTGCTCTCGATGCAACAGTCTTGTATGCGGACCTCGCCGGTTCCACGCAGCTAGTGATGGGCTTCAAAGACTGGTTCGCCGCAGAGATTTACAAGTCTTACCTCATTTCGGCTTGCAGAATAATTCGGGCTAACGGAGGTGAGATAACGGCATTCGACGGCGACCGGGTGATGGCTGTTTACATAGGCACCGCCAAAAACACGTCCGCTGCGGCAAGTGCGCTAGAACTCAATTACGTGGTTCAATACGTACTCAATCCCAAGCTCAAAGCCGCGTATCCTGCCGACAACTACACTATCCGCCAGTGCGTTGGCATCGACACCGGGAAGCTGTTCATCGCGCGCACGGGACTTCGCGGTTCTAACGATCTTGTCTGGGTTGGGCGTGCTGCAAACTACGCCGCCAAATTGTGCGCTCTACGAGAAGGAGATTACTCGTCCTACATCACAGCCGACGTTTTTGACATGCTAAACGAGTCCAGGAAGTACGGCGGGAACCCCAAGCAATCAATGTGGGAGCAGTGTCAATGGCGAGATCAAGCAATCACTATTTACCGAACAAATTGGTGGTGGAGACCGCCTGACTAGCAGCTCAGGCCTTCGCACGGCCCTCACCATCTTGCTTTGAGGTGCGCGGAGGGGCTGTTCGCTTCGCGACGCTGTTCCGGTGTGGCGGCGGGCAACTTGTAGCCCTGAGCGCGGGCGGCGCGGGCGGAAGCGATGCTTCCTGTCCGGCTTGTGGCCGGTTGCGACTCAGCTCCGTTCAGACTCGGTAGAAGTTTTGTCCCTTGATCGGTGAGAGCGGCGGAATCCCGTGGAGCGGCAAAGCCTGGGTGAATCCCACGAGCGCGGTTGACTTGTCGATCTGGCCGACCTCTTCGACCTCGGCGGAACAGCAAATCACCGGCGAAGATTCTCCCCAACCGCAGCGGTGAACAAAGATCCGTTCGCCGCGCGCTTTCGCCTCGCGGCACAGAGTCCCGATCTCCGTCGTGGTTTGGATCGCCTCGATGAGTTGGTCCGTCAGCCAGGCGTTCACCCAAGTCTGATTCCCATCTTTCTGGTGATGCACCACGACGTAGAGAGGCATGGCGACACGCTATCCACCAGCCAACGTGATTCAAGAAGTTCCGCGAAACCGCATCACCCGCCGGCTCACATCTTCGCCATCAGTTCTACCAGTCTCGCCTTGTCCTGCTTGGATGTCTTCCCCGTCATCCCTTCCAGAATTTCCCGCGCCTCATCCTTCGGCGATTGCTGCCCGTTCGTCAGCAGTTTCGGCATCGCCGATTGCAGCGCCTGGCGAAACGCCTCGCGTCCCGGCTGGAAATAGTGCTTCAACACGATGTCCGTCGTCTTGTGGCCCGTCACCTTCTGCACCAGTTCCAGCGGCACACCCGCCGTCAGCGCCAGCGTCACCCAGGTCACGCGGAAGCTGTGGAAGTCCCGCAGGCTCGCGCGGCGCTGGCCGGCCTCACGCTTCGCACCCAGCACCCCGTTGTCATCCTTCAACAGCGCCGTCACGCTCCGGCTCCCATCCCGGCCCCGCACCACCCGGCAGCCGATGGCACCCTCGATCTGGTTCAGGTAGTTCGACGCGCTGCCCTTGCTCACACCGGCCGCGGTGGCCGCCTCGCACAGCCGTTTCCCGCCCGCGTAGAGACCAAACACCGTCGTCATGTGCGCCTTCTTTGCCGTCTCTGGTAGCTTCGCGAGGTATTCATGGCCGCGCCGGCTCAATTCCTCCCGGGACGCTTCAGGCAGCAGGTCTTCCCCGCCATCCGCTCCGCCTTCCCGCAGCGCCACCGCCAGAACTTTCTTCACCCGCCAGGTGATGCCGTCCGGGTTCTCCTGATACATCGCCGCCTGTTCCGGGAACACAAACTTGCCCGGCTGGATCGGACGTTTCGCCAGTTCGTCGAACAGCATCGGGAAGATCGGAATGCTCACCGTCTGTCCCGTCTTCGCGGTTTTGACCGTGATGAACCGGCGAGAAAGATCCACGTCGTCGCCTTTCAGAAGACAGCAATCACCGCGGCGCATGGCCGTGCAAATCCCCGTGACAATCAAGGGACGGGTGAAGTCGTCATCGTGCGCCGCGTCCACGATCAATTTCAATTCTTCCGGTGAGAACGGCTTACGAAACACCGTCTCCGTTTCGCGCGTCGGCGTGTTCGAGAACGGATTGATGGCGCCCGCCGGCAGCAGATACTTGAACGTGGCGCGCAGGAGCTTGAGCGTGTCGTTCCAAGTCTTCGCCGTGACGCCACGCTTCTTCTCCGCATCCATGAAGGCCCGCCCCAACGTCCGCGTGACGTGCGCCATTTCATCCGCCTTGCTGTCCTCTTGCCGGATGAACTCGGCGAACCGCCGCAAGGTTGACTGGCACTGCGCGGCGTAGCGCTCATTCGGTTCCCGCCGCCGCTCAATTTTCGCCCACTCATCGGCGACGTCGGCCAGCTTCACCGACCGGATGCTCTCGCCCGTCTTGATCTCGTAAAGCTTCTCCACCAGCCGCGCCGAGTCCCGTTTCGTGCGCGCCTCCTCGACGAACTGCTCCAGCGCCCTCTGCGCGGTCGCTCGCGATTTCTCAAACGCCATGTCGCCTTCGTCCTTGAGTGAGAGGGAAGCGGGGGGAGTGCCGGCGACTTTCACGCCCAAGTTTTGACAGAGGCGCTTGCCGTTGATGTTGAAGCGGCCATACCAGAAAGGCCGCACTGTTCCATTCGGTTCGATTCGCATTTCGAGGGGCATTACTTCGTTCCTTTCGCTCTCGTTTTCGGTGTCTCGATCACGTCTTTGTGACGCCCTGAAACATACCGAAACGGCCTGGACTGACTCAAGGAAAAAAACCAACAAAGTAACCAACGGAAGGACGCTAAAAGCGTTATTTATTTAAGTTGTTTGGCAATTACAAGTTAATCGTTCGCACTCATAACCTGAAGGTCGCATGTTCAAATCCTGCCCCCGCAACCAATTTCCGGCCCGTTCACCAAAAGTGAACGGGCTTTTTCTTTGCCGGTGGGACCGGTTTCATCCATTGCACGCGGCAGTTTTCAAACTGTATCGTGCAGACCGTTCCCAAATAAGATGAAGCACATTGTGACATGGTTGGCCCTGAGTTGCTGGGCGACGATGGTGATGGCGGCACCGGTCGATTACGGCCGCGACGTGCTGCCGATTCTCTCCGACAAGTGCTATCACTGCCACGGCCCGGACGAGAAAGGGCGCAAAGCCAAGCTGCGACTGGACACCAAGGATGGCGCGCTGCGGGCGAAGGAGCCAATCATCATCCCCGGCCAGAGCCTTGTGAGTGAACTGATCAGCCGCATCACCACCACCAACCTGGACGACCGGATGCCGCCGATGGATTCCAACCGCAGCCTCACGCCCCAGCAAATCGACACCCTCAAACGCTGGGTGGACGAGGGCGCGAAGTGGGGCCAGCACTGGGC
>JAYVWQ010000371.1:0-3245 GCA_043785945.1 Akkermansia sp. | reverse complement strand
GTTTGATCAGCCTGTGGTCTGGGCTGAGGCGCTGGCGGGGCAGTTCTATCTGGATGGCGAGAAGGACAAAGTCGCCTTGGGCAGTGTCTCCGGCAACGTGCTCACGTTCAAATTAAAGGCCGCGTCCACGGCGCAAAACATCACCTACCTCAAGGAGACTGCGTGGAGCCAAGACACCTTGCTCAACGGCGCGAACGGCCTCGCCGCGCTGACGTTTTGCGAGGTGCCGATTCAGCCCGGCAAGTCGTCCCGGTGACGAGGCCCGAGTTTCAATCGCTTTTGGATGGCAACGGCCATCGGCACGGCACGATACCGGCCTACGGCCCGGTCAACTCATGTGGGTTGGTCGCCAACCTGGCGATGGTGATGGGCAAAAAGGCGATTGTCGCGAGCGGGGGCACGGTGGACGCCGCCCATTCCCGGCAAGAAACCATTACCCTGATCAAGCCCACAACTCGCACATGAAGTCCCTTGTTGAAATCATCTCGTGCTCCTCTCTCACGCTCGGCCTGTCGATGATGACCGGCGGCCAACTCTTCGCCGCCCCGGCCGATTTGCCGCCGGTGCGCGGACTTGAAGAAATCGGCCACGCGCAGGTGGAGTTGCGCGGTGGGTTCTGGGGGCCGCGCCTGAAAACGCAGCACGAGGTGACGGTGCCGCACTCACTAAACTCGTTGGAGAAGGACGGGCACGTCACCAACTTCGACAAAGCGGCGGGCAAATTCGACGGCCCGCTCAAAGGCCATCATGCCTTCGACTCGGATCTGCACAAGGCCCTGGAAGGCGCGATCTATTCCCTGCAACACTTTGACGACCGCCCGTTGCGCCGGCGCGTCGATGGCATCCTGGATCGAATCCTGGCCGCGCAACAGAAGGACGGATTCCTTATCTCCTATTTCATCGTGCAGCAACAGGACCAGCGATGGGAGGACCTTCGTTTGGAGCACCAGATGTACAACGCAGGCCATTTCTTTGAGCTTGCTGCTGCCCATGCGCAACTGACCGGCGATTCGAAGGTCCTCAACGCCGCGAAGCGGTTCGCCGATCACATCGACGGCATTTTCGGCCCCGGCAAACGCTACGACGTGGACGGGCATCAGGAGGTCGAGCTGGCCCTGATTAAATTGTATCGAGCCACCGGCGAGCGACGCTATTTGGAGCTGGCGAAGTTCTTCCTCGATGAGCGCGGTTACGCGCATGGCACGGAACGCAAACCTTTCGACCCCAAGACCGCCGTCCTGCCGGTCAAGCCCGACGGCCCGCTGACGGCGGAGCAACGCCGCGATTTGTTCCATGCCCAGTTGCGCGTCCGCAATGGCCGGATGCAGGACCACAAACCAGTCGTGGACCAGCACGAGGCGGTCGGCCATGCCGTGCGGGCTGGATACATCTATTCGGCGATGACTGATGTCGTCCGCTTCATGGTGGCGCCCGGTTATGAGCGCGCCCTCGACGATCTGTGGAGCGATGTGGTGGAGCTGGACCTCCCGATGCCGGTTCATCGCATCTACGCGCACGAGAAAGTTCAGGACGACCAGGGCAAAGTGGCCTTGATGCGCGGCCCGATCGTTTACTGCATGGAGGCGGTTGATAATCCGGGCGTGGACCTCTCTCAAGTGGTCTTGCCTCGGGACTCAGACCTGCGCACGGAACATCGCGCGGGACTGCTCGGCGGCGTGACCGTGATCGAGGGCAAAGGCACGGACGACAAACAGACCCCGATCAACCTGACTGCCGTGCCGTACTTCGCCTGGCAGAACCGGGAAAAGGGAGCGATGACCGTCTGGATCCAACAGGCTTCTAAACCATGAAAACTTTGCGATACCACTCGATGATGAAACGTCGACGGTATCGAACTCTTTCACATCGCCACCGCGCCGATTCATTTGATTCGCTTCAAGGGGGGAGGAATCACTGGGCTGCGCTTGAAATCGGTGCCGCCGGTCAACTGATCAATCCAGCGGATGTTGTTCACGCCGTCCATGACGTGTTGGCTGGGCCTCATACTCCCATGAGTTGGATCGGCGGAGTGGTCTTCGAGGAAGTCACCGTGGCGCAGTTCGTGGTCAGGATGGTAGTCCCAGACCGCTCCCGCGAGGATGGGGCCGAAGTCTTTCGAAATGCCGGGCAGTTTCGCATGAAGTTCTTTCCCGTGGGTCCACAACGCGCTCGCGTGCTGGGCGCGATATTTGTCGCCGGACTTTCCGGTCGAGGAGCGGAGTGCCCGGCGTGGAGAGGACGGCGCTGGCGGCTCCAGCTTGTTTGAGGAATTGGCGGCGGGTGTTCAGGGGATTCATAGGATTCAAGGTAAATTATCAGTGAGCTTCGCGACCTCGCCGCACAGCGCGAGCGCGCGGAGGGCCTGCGCGGTGCTGATGTAGGTGATGTAGTGATAGGTGTCGCGGAAGAGCGACTTCATCCACCACCGGCCACTCACTCGCTGATTCAGCTTCAGCCAGGTGATGCCCTTTTGAATGCGCTCATCGCTCGCAGGCACGCCGCTCTCGCGCAGGAGCACGATGGCAAAGGCGGTCATGTAAGCATCGCTCGCCGGGCTGGCGGCATCCGGCTCGCCCGCCAGCATCGCGATGGTTTCGGCGTCCACGGCTTCATGCCATTTCATGACCGGCGACATGCGCCGCGTGGACCAGCCGCCGTCGGGCTGCTGCAATCGCCAGAGCATCGCGGTCGCAGCATCGCGTTGCGGCTGGGGCACCAACTCGGGCAGCAGCGCGGCGAGCTGAAGCTTGAGCGCGAGTTCGTAATCGTTCGCTGGCTCGTGCTCGCGGAGAAACTTCTTCATCCGCGCGACGCGTTCGAGCGTGTCGGCGTGCTGGAGATTCGCCAGCCAGCCGGGCGCGCTGACTATGGCGCGCGCAGCCTGCACCGTCAGTTGGAAGTGCGTGGTGATGTAGGGAATTTCCACCTCTTTGTAAGTCTTGAAGAAGCCCTCCGGTTCGAGCCGCGTCATCGTGCGTTGCAACGAGAGCGCGGTGTGTTCACTCAGCTTGCCGGTGACGTGCTTGTCCCACGACGCGAGGCCGGAGCTGCGCCCCACGGACGTGAATGAGTTGATGTCGGACCTGGCTTCCGGCTTTGGGATATTGTCAATGAAGTCGGCGAGGACCTCCTCACTCGGCTTACCCAGCAGCGGGGTCAACACCGGGCGTTCCACCATGTAGGTGCCCGTGCTGTGGCAGGCGATGCACGACTTCTCCCGCACCCAGTTATGCGCGCCGTCATCG
>JAYVWQ010000370.1:0-10282 GCA_043785945.1 Akkermansia sp. | reverse complement strand
CTGAAAGGAATCTCCACCATGAAGAAAATCTTCGCCCCGCTCCTGGCCGCCGCCACTCTGGCCCTGACGGCCATCGCCCTCGCCGGCTGCGCCTCCACCGAACATGCCGCCGCTTCGGCGGGCGACAAGCCGGCCGATCGCACGCCCAGCGGAGCCCGCCTCTGGACGCAAAACTGCACCCGCTGTCACAACAGCCGCTCGCCCTCCTCCTACAGCAGCGCCCAGTGGGACGTGGCCATGCTCCACATGCGCGTGCGCGCCAACCTGACCGCCCAGGAACACAAGGCCATTCTGGAATTCCTGCAATCGCAGAACTGAACACCGTTGCCCGGACTGGTCCTCTCCGGAGAGAATGCCCGGAGGGCGAGAGGGACGGCGGGTGCAAGCCTTTCCTCGAGGGCTTGGTCACGGAAGCAAAAACAGCCGCGCTACGGTCAGCGCGGCTGCGGTTTGAATGGGATGCGGAAACTTACGCCGCCTTGGCCACCGGTTCGGGGTTCGCCGGAACCGCTTGCGGTTCCACCTCGCTGCTGCGCCCGCCACGATTATCCACTATGGCGCGAGCCGCGAAATCCTCCTCGTAGAAGTTCGGGCTGGCGTCATGGAATTGAATCATCAAGCCGTCCAGTTGATTCCGGAGGATGCCCCCGCGTCGCGGACCAGTTGCGGGAGCAACTGCACGGCGGCGCTTTTCTTCACGCGGTTCTGCCGGGGAGCTACCTTCACCCCGTCAAAGGCGTCAATCCGCTTCTTGAAGGTGACGAGCTTGGCCGCCGTGATGCCGTATTTAACTAGTTTGGTCATAATCTCGGACGCGGCCGTCGAGATGGTGCGGCAGCGCGCCACCACATCGCTCGCTTTGCCCGCCCTGATTTCCAAAGGCGCATACACCCGCGCGGTTATCTCCGGATCGTCGTTCTTCGCCGCGTTGCCCCGCACGGCTCCGATGACTTCACACGCGGAAGCGCAGAGGCTCTTGCGCACCGACTCCTTCAGATCCTTCGCGCCGGGATTTCCCGGCGCGATTTGGAGCTGGTCGTCGATTTGCCCCAGTCGTTCCGCCAGAGCCTCGACTCCGTCCGAGAACGCCTCATGCTCCTTCCAGATGTCTTTGTCTATGACGTTGGAAGTAGTCGTCACCATGTTAACGCGATTCTGGTCGGTTGTTTTCATACGGTGACTGTTGGATAGCTTCGACTAGGCCAATGTTTCTCCCTGCTCCGGCTCCGCTTTGAGGAGAACCAAATTGTCTAGCGTCATGTCAGGCCGTCTTGCCCCGTGCCTCGAAATGGTGCGCCGTGAGGCTCCGGCGGTTCGTCCGACGTGGTGGTGATGCGACCGGAGAACTCGAAGCCTTTTCCCTTCGGCTGGATCGCCAATTGCCCCGGCTTGGCCGAGCGCGGCAAATGGATGCCCTTCGCCGAGCCGCTGAACATGGGATGCGCCGCAAGCCGGAAGGCGTGGGCGAGCGTGAGGAAGGAACCTTTGCTCTCCCCCGCGCAGTTGCTCGCCGTAAGTGCGATTGCCGCTGCCCATCAGCGCCGTGCCGAACGCCGCGCGCTCATCGGCGTCCAGAGCACGAGGTGAACTTTCTTCCGCGCCGGCGCGGGGTTCTCCGCCAGCCACGGCTCGAGAATGGCCCGCGCGGCGGCGACCTTGGGCGCGATCTCGGCGCGGGCGGAGTTGGTTTCCTCGGCGGCATGGACCGCGAAGAGAGGCAGCGCCATCACGGTCAGCCCGTAGAACAGGGGAGCCGAATTTTTTAGCACAGAGGCGCAGGGAAGAATTGATTGGGAGAAACCGGGCGGCCCGCTGCCGAATGGAAAACCTTCGGGCACACACTGTCCTCCCTCTGCCCCGCTGCGTCTCTGTGGCAAAATTATCTCGCTGCGAAACAGCGGCTCATCATGGCCAAGGTGGTTGAACCGGTTTGAACTCGTTTCATTATGAATCGTTCCTTTCAGTTTTCTCCTCCAGCACCGGCAGCGACAGCTTCAGCCGGATGCCCACGAGGCGCAGCGCGAGAATCAGTCCCGTGCAGACGAAGGTGACGGCGGGCTGATTCGGCGCGAAGTGGTTCCAGACCACGAACACCACCGCGCCCGCCAGCGCCGCCGTGGCATAGAGATAAATTTGAGGACGGAAAACCATCGGTACCTCGCCGGTTAGCACGTCGCGCAGGATGCCGCCTGCGACGCCGGTGATCACGCCCAGCATCACGGCCACGGGCGCGTCGAAGTGCAGCGCCACGCCCTTGCGCGTGCCGACGATGGTGAAGAGCGCGAGCGCGAAGGCGTCGGCCACGAGCAGTAAACCGCGCGGCAGTTCGCGCACGCGGCGGACGAAGAATGTCACGAACGTCGTGACCGTGGCGTTGAGCAGGAACGCCGGCTCGCGAATCCATCCGACCGGCGTGTTGCCGCTCAGGACATCGCGCACCGTGCCGCCGCCGAAGGACGTGACCAGCGCCAACACCAGCACCCCGAACAGGTCCACCTTCTTCCCGCGCGCCGCCAGTACGCCGGAGATGGCGGACACGGTGATGCCAAAATGTTCAAGCCAAAGTTGCACGGACTATTGCCAGTCGAGAATCACCTTGCCCGATTGGCCGCCCAACATCGCCGCGAACCCCTTCTCAAACTCGGTGTAATGGAACCGGTGCGTGATGACCGGGCGGATGTCGAGACCACTCTCCAGCATCACGGACATCTTGTACCACGTCTCGTACATCTCGCGACCGTAGATGCCTTTGATGGTCAGCATGTTGAACACGACCTTGTTCCAGTCGATGGCGATTTGCTCCGCCGGAATGCCGAGCATCGCGATCTTTCCACCGTGGGCCATGTTCTCGATCATGTCGCGAAACGCCGTCGGATTGCCGGACATTTCCAACCCCACGTCGAAGCCTTCCTTCATGCCGAGCTGCTTCTGGACCTCAGCCAGGCTGCTCGTTTTCACGTTCAACGCGACGGTCGCGCCCATCTTCCGCGCCAGTGCGAGCCGGTAATCGTTCACATCCGTGATCACGACATGCCGCGCGCCCGCGTGTTTCACAATCGCCGCCGCCATGATGCCGATGGGGCCGGCGCCCGTGATCAACACGTCCTCGCCCAGCACATCGAACGAGAGCGCGGTGTGAACGGCGTTGCCAAACGGATCGAAGATGGAAGCGACTTCCCGGTCCACCGTCGGCTGGTGATGCCACACGTTCGTCATCGGGACGGAAATATATTCCGCGAACGCACCCGCGCGATTCACGCCGATGCCCTTCGTATCCGCGCACAAGTGCCGCCGCCCCGCGAGGCAGTTCCGGCAGCGCCCGCATACCACATGCCCCTCCGCGCTCACGATATCGCCGACGCGGAAGTCGTTCACGTTCGATCCGATTTCCACGACTTCGCCCACGAACTCATGGCCCACGACCATCGGCACGGGGATGGTTTTCTGCGCCCACGCGTCCCACTTGTAGATGTGCAGGTCGGTGCCGCAGATGCCGGTCTTGTGGACGCGGATGAGCACGTCGTTGATGCCGGTGGTCGGGACCGGCACGGTTTCGAGCCAGAGGCCCGGTTTGGAATGGGCTTTCACCAGCGCCTGCATGGTCTTCATGTTCATGGTTCGGACATTTGATTTTCCCGGCTTGCCAAGGCCGGCTTCGCTCCGCAGTCTGTGCAATATCGCGGAGGCGAATTCCTCTATAGTGGAGAATGGCATCCAGTATGCAAGACGTTATTCCTGTATAAAGGAAAAGATGCCCATGAATGTAAAACGAAAAGCTGGACCTTCCCGAGCGGTCAAGGCCTCCAAGCCCGCCGAGGCCATCAACCGCCACCTTGGATTGCGGGTGCGCCAGTTGCGCTCGGAGCGAGGCTGGTCGCTGGAGGCGCTGGCCAGCGCCAGCGGGGTGAGCCGCTCCATGCTCAGTCAGATTGAGCGCGAGCAGGCCAATCCCACGCTCACCGTCACGCTGCGCATCGCCCAGGCTTTTGGCATGTCGCTGGGGGACTTGCTCCAGGCGCCCGGCGCGGTGTCGTCCGTGCATGTCATCCGGGCCGATGACCGGGCCTATCACTACCGCTCGGATAATAACTGCCAGATTCGCACCCTCAGCCCATTGAACTTGGAGAAGGACGTGGAGTTCTACGAAGTGCAGTTGCAGCCCGGCGGCGAGTTGCGCAGCGCGCCGCACTTCGAGGGCACGCGAGAATTCCTGACCGTCCAGAAGGGCACGGTGCGCATCGAGTCCGGCTCTGATTCCGATGAGCTGAACAGCGGTGACTCCACGACTTACCGCGCCGATGTGCCGCACGCCATCGTCAACACGGGCAAGCGCGAGGCGTTGGTCTTCCTCGTGGACATCTACCGCTGACGCGCCGTGCTGGGAAAGCCTCACGCGAAGTCCGCGAAGGGCGCGAAGAATAAAGTCCTTCACCTTCGCGCCCTTCGCGTGAGGCCACTTTTCCTAGTTTGCGGTGGCGACGAAGAATCCGGTTTTAACTTTGCTTTTGCCTTGGGCCTCGGCAATTTCCGCCCTCAATGACGCCAGAAGAAGAGCCGTCCAAGCCAGAAACATCAGAATCATCGTCCGGCGCGGTGCCCAAGAGCCGTCCGCGCCGGGGGCGCCGGGGTGGCCGGGGCCGCCGCCGTCCTGCCGCCGATCGTGCGCCCGGCGCAAACCCAGAAGCCGGGGCGGAAGACGCGAGACCGTTGTCCGAACGCGAATCCGATGCCCCGCACGCGGAAGACGGCGGGCCTGCGGAACGCGAAAGCGCGGAAGGCGTGCGGTCTGAATTTTCCGAACACCACGCCGCCGATGCTCCGGGCGACGACGCGCAGGATGAACCCCAAGGCGAGTCTCACGGCGGGGACGACGAGGTCCGACCGTTTGTGGATCGGGAGCAGGAACCGGAGCGTGGAGAGGAATCAGAACGGCGCGATGAACCGCCGCGTGAGCCGCGTCAGGAATCTTCCCGACAGGAACGTTCCCAGCGCGCTCCGGAGCGGGCGCCGCGTCCGGCCCGGCCGCCGCTGCCGGAGCGCCGTCCGATTATTCCCGCCTCGCCCGGTGCGGTGACGGATGCCATCGAGGAGTGCAACCACATCATCGCCTCGCTCAAGCAGGTGATGGACACGATGGAGGAAATTTTGGAGACGCTCGAACTGGCCGAAGTGCAGAAGAACGCCGACGAGCGCGAAATCCGCGCCTTGCAGCAGGCCATGCGGCAGTTCGACCGGCGCGGCTCGGAACCGCGCGGCGAGTCGTCCGGCCCGCGTGAACAACGGGATTCGCGTCGGCAGGGGCGGCGGTGAGGCGGGTAATGTTGCTAATCTTGGGTTAGGCCGCTTCACACGCATGAGACTCGCATCGATCATCTTCGCCATCGCTGGCCCGGTTTGCATCGCCGCAGGTCATTTGCTTGTACCGGTCGCGCGGCGGGCTGATGGATTCGTTATGCCGGACGGACGAGTTGCAGTTACGAGTCCAGAGGCTGGTCTCTGGAGCATCAAGTGGGGTTGGATTGTTGGGGTGAGTCTTTTGGCAGTGGCAGGTATTCTCTTTTTACTCAGCCGGAGAGTTCGGAGTCATGACAACGCGGCTTGACCATGCCCCGCAGCACCTGACGTCGCATCAAGGCCAACAGCCCTCTTCTCCGCCGCTCACGGCAGCAGCCGCACGCGGTAAAACTTCTCCGGCCCGCCGAGGCTGTTGGTGATGGCGCAGGAGGAGCCGGTGGCGTTGATGTCCGGTCCCGCGCTGCCCCACGAGCCGCCGATGACGGAGTTGGTTTCCACGCGATAAGAACGTCCCGCCACGGTGCTAAATGAAACCACCGCTGTATTGCCCGCATGATGAATGGTGACGACCGGTGGGTCCGCACAGATGAGGTAGTTGCTGAAATCGCTTTGCTCAAAACCCGCCGGCCCGCCGCCGCCAGCCGAAAGTCCCGCCAGACCGTAGCTCGCGCCCACTTGCAGGTAGGTGATGCGGATGAGTCCGTCGAAGAACAGCTCGAACTGGAAGTTGTTGCTGGTGGAGGCCACGTATTCCGGCACGCCCTGATACGTCACGACCAGCCGGTTGCTCAGTTGCAGCCACGAGATGGTGCCGCCCGTCTCGGGATTCAAATCGCGGAACAGCCCGGAGAGCCGGGGCAGTTGGAAGTGGCTGGCGAAGGATTCACTGTACTCAGTGTTGCCCTGGCTCAGGGTCAGATAACCGTTGCTGCCGATGAACACGACGTTGGTGCTGCGCTTGTAAAGACGCACGCGGTTGGTGCCGGTGAGCGTGACCGGCTCGAATGAGTCGTCCGTCAGAACGACCACGTTGCCGCCAGAAGGATCGGTCGGAAAAGCCGCCGCCACCGTCCGGCATACCGAGTAGTAACTGCTCGAAGCATCGGGCGTGAAGGTGAAGGTGGAATAGCTGAGGTCGAAGTTGCCCGCGAAAAGTTCGCTGAAATAATCCGGCTGGGCCACGCGCAGGGTGACGGTGCGCGACTGCGCGATGCCGCTGGTCAGGTTGGTGAAGCGCACGAGTCCGCTGTAGAGACCGGTGTTCAGCAGGGTGGCGTTGGTGTTCAGGGAAACAGTGACGCTCACAATCGCGCCGGTGGCGAGCGTGCCGGTGGCGGGCGTGATGGTCAGCCAACTCGCGGCGGAAGTGCCACTCCAAGTGAAGACATTGCTGCCGTAATTCCGCAGCGTGAAAATTTGGCTGTTGGTGTTGAACGGCCCGCCCACCGGCCCGCTGGCCGTGAAGATGAATGATGGGTTGACCTGCAAATTATCCGGCAGATCAAACGACTCGACCACGCCAATGGTGGTGGAACTGTCCGGCGAAGTTGCGTTCGCGCCCATCCCGCGCCGGGCGAAGGCGGCCCACAGGTCCATGCGGTTGGTGCCGCCGTTGTTGATCTGATCGGCTTGGATGATGGCGTCGCGGGCCTGGATGAAATTGGGATTGGCCGGCGTGAGGGGCAGGGCGTCGGTGACGAGTTGCAGGATGAGGCGGTTGCCGTTAGTGAAGCCGAGCTTGTTAATCAGATTGGCGCGCGCATCCCACAAGGCGGCGCACCAGATTTCTCCTTGGTTGTGAACTTCGGACGCCAGACTGCCGAGCACGGGACTGACCGGCACGCTCGCGTGGGCGTCGGCCTGCGTGGGGTCGATGTCGCGGAAGGTGTGCGGGCTGGTGGCGAAGTTCGTCGAGTAGGGGTAGCGGCGGATGCCGTAATAGTAATTTTCCTGCAAGCCAAGGAACTGGTGCGCCACGTACGCGCCAAAGGCGTAATTACCATTCAAGCTGTCACTCGGCTGGCTGAGAAGCGCGAGCGCGTAAAAGTCCGACCAGCCTTCGCCCAGTCCCCGGCTTTGCAGCGCGTTGATCCCGGCTCCGCCGCCCACGCGCCGTCCGGTCAGGCCGTGGGCGTATTCGTGCAGGATGACTTCCACATCGTAATCCCCGTCGCGATTCGGTGTGGGGCCCGAAAAAAGGTACATCTGCATGCGCGGGCTGACGCCATCGGGCGGGGTGTAAAAGTTCGCGTTGTTGAAGCCGCCGCCGTCCTGCGCGTCCGCCTGCACGGCGTCGTTGCCGAAGCCGCCGCGCCCGAAGTTGTTAACCTGAAAATTACCCGCCGCCTCGGTGAAGCCGAGGTCGTAGAGTTGGTCGTGCATCCAGTTGTTCCAATAAAACAGATTGGCCACGGCGGCGTTCTGAGAGCTGGTCGGGCTGGTCGTCAGGTCGAGTGCGTAGTCGAAGACGTGATAGGGCGAACCTTGGGGGCGGGGCAAATCAGCCGCGTCATCGTCGTTGCGGTCGAGGTGGGCATCGACGTTGTTGCCGCGCGTCTCGTTCACCGCTGCGTCGATCCAACTGGCGGGCGAGGCGTTGGTGCTGAGTGCGGCGAGCGTGACGAGCGGGCGCGAAACTTCAGCGGGCTGAGTCGAGAGCGGCGTGGGATGCCCCGGCGAAAAGGGCGTGGGACTGTCGCCGGTGAAAACGCGGTAGGTCGCGTTGGTCAGGTAATCGGTGAGGCAACGGCGCAGCAGCACCTCGCCGCTGGCCGCGTCCACCAGCACGCGGAAGACTTCGCCGCGCGTGCGCGGTTTCAAAATAACCTCCCAGCAGAGGCGCAATTTTTCGTCACCCATCGCCAACCAGACCATTTCCACCGTGATGTCACCGGCCAGCGTCGGGCTTTGGAACCGGTGACGCTCCGCGACTCCGGGAGATTTTTCGAGCAGCGTGATGTCGCCAGGAATCACCGCCACGTCGAGATTTTCGCCGGCCCGCTGCACCGCTTCCGTGGCGCTGATGGCCGGAAGCACTCCGCCCAACTGCGCCTGTCTCGCCGTGTCGGAGGCAAAGCGGCTCGACACACTGACCAGTTCTCCCTGCGCCGTGACGTGAGAAATTAACAGCCCTTCAAACACGGGCAGGCCATCGACCTCCTGCTGCCAGACCGTGGTGTGCAGGCCGTTGTGCGCGGCAGTGTAATCGCGCTTCACCTTGGCTCCAACCAGCGCCTCGGGACCGTGGCCGAAGAGGGCGCGGTGCTCACGGAGAAAGGCTTTCGTGGCCCGATGCGGGTCGCTTTTTCCAAAGGCGTTCAGCGCCGCCGCCCCGATGGCGCGTCCTTGTCCGCCAGGGCCGGAGAGAAATCCCCGCGTCGCCGTCACCTGCGCCGCGCTGTGGGTGAGAGGATCAAAAGCCACCGTCCCGTCTGGGGTGAGTGAGCGGAGATGCGCGGCGGCCTGCTGTTTTTCCACGGTTACGGGCGCGGCGATGCGCTTGTCCAGATTCGGCAGCGCGTCGTGGTCGGGCAAGCGGAAGCCGACGGTGATGAAGACCACCGCCAACCAAACCAGACTCTGAAACATCCCTCGTACAATCATGATAATGACTTCTCTCAGCAGAACCCTCGCCGTCTCACTGAACAAGCTGGAACTACCTTCGGCTGTCCGGCCCGGCTTGTTAAGGAGTGACGCATCTTATCGTGGGTGGGGTCGGAAGGCAAAAGGGCTGGCAGGTGGGTGAATGTAATTGCAATAGCCGCCGAGAATAGATCGTCGAACATTGCTCGGCCCCACGCCGCAAGAACTGTTGCGCCCGCGCGAGGCCGCGCCCTACATTTCGCCCATGCTTGAAACGGTTGCTGCCCGGCCCGGCCCGGCCGATGCACTCGAACGCGAACCCTGCCTCCAGGCTTTTCGCTGGATGGTTCTGGCGCGCATTCTCGACGACAAATTCGCCAGCCTCTATCGCGCGGGTAAAATCCACGGCGGCGTCTTCCTGGGGCGCGGCCAGGAGGCGGTCAGCGCCGCCCTCGGCGTCCACCTTCGTCGCGGTGATATTTTTGCGCCGCTCATCCGCGACGGTGCGGGCCGTCTGGCCTTTGGCGAATCGGTCCTCGACGCCGTGCGCACCTACCTCGGCTCGCCGCTCGGCCCCATGCGCGGACGCGACGGCAACGTGCATCGCGGACGGCCCAAGGACGGATTGCTCCCCATGATCAGCCATCTCGGCGCGATGATTCCCGTGGTCAATGGCGCGCTGATGGGCAAACGGTTTAAGGGCGAAACGCACTTCGTCGGCGCGACGTGCCTCGGTGATGGCGCGACTTCGACCGGCGCGTTTCACGAGGGGTTGAACCAGGCCGCCGTGGAAAAACTGCCGCTCATCCTCGTGGTCGCGGACAACCAATACGCCTACTCCACGCCCACCTCGCGGCAATTCGCCTGCGAATCCTTAGCCGACAAAGCCGTGGGCTACGGCGTCACCGCGCACTCCGTGGACGGCACCGATCTCAACGACTGTGTGCGCACCATGAGCCGCGCCGTGAGCGAGGCTCGCGCGGGCGGCGGGCCGCAACTGGTCGTCGCCCGGCTGCTCCGCCTCTGCGGCCATGGCGAACACGACGACGCCAACTACATTGTTCCGCAGCTCAAGAATTCCAGCCTCGGGCGTGACTGCTTGAAAGTGGCGGAAGAATTTCTCATCCGCCAAGAGTGGGCCGACGCCGCCACGATTGCCGTCTGGCGCAGCGAGGCCATTCACGAAACCGAGCAGGCCGTCGCCACCGTGCAACGCGAAGGCGGGCCGGACCCGTTCGTGCAGGAATGGTCCGCGCTTTCCACGACGCGTTTGGCCGAAGCGCAGGAAGGTTGAGAGATGAGCCGGTAGGGCGCGTCGCTCCGCGCGCGCCGTCGGATCGGAGGAGCGGGAAAAGTTACCGAGCGCTTCGGACGGCACGAGCAATTCAATCCATTTCGTTTTGCT
>JAYVWQ010000369.1:0-16651 GCA_043785945.1 Akkermansia sp. | reverse complement strand
GACAGCTTCCACAAGGAACTCGGCAAGCTGATGTGGGATCACTGCGGCATGGCGCGCACCAAGGCCGGCCTGGAGAAGGGCATCGCGTCCATCAGCGCGCTGCGCGAGGAATATTGGAAGAACGTGAACGTCTCCGGTGAGGCGGCGGACTGGAACCAATCGCTCGAACGCGCCGGGCGCATCGCGGACTTCATCGAACTGGGCGAACTGATGTGCCGCGACGCGCTCATGCGCGAGGAAAGCTGCGGCGGCCATTTCCGCGAGGAGTATCAATACACGCCGGACGATCCCGAAACGAAGCAAGGTCTCGTGAACCCCGGCGACGTGAAACGTCGCGACGATCAGTTCGCCTTCGTGGCCGGCTGGGAATACGCCGGCGCGCCGGACAAGGCACCGATCTTGAACAAGGAACCGCTCGTGTACGAGGAAGTCCACATGAGCACGCGCAGCTACAAATAGGATTTACGACGCGATGAAAGTAACTCTCAAAGTCTGGCGGCAGAAAAACCGCAGCACCCCCGGCGGGTTCAAGGTCTACACCTCGTCCGAGCTGAACGAGAACATGTCGTTCCTCGAGATGCTCGACGTGGTCAACGAAGACCTCGCGAACCACGGCGAGGAGCCGATTGCCTTCGACCACGACTGCCGCGAAGGCATCTGCGGCACCTGCTCGCTGGTCATCGACGGCAAGCCGCACGGGCCGCACTCCGGCGTGGCGACCTGCCAGACCTACATGCGCAGCTTCAAGGACGGCGACACCATCGTCATCGAGCCGTTCCGTGCGAAGGCGTTTCCGCTCATCAAGGATCTCGTGGTGGACCGCGCGGCGTTTGATCGCATCCAGCACGCGGGCGGGTTCATCACCGTCCGCACCGGCAGCGCGCCGGACGCCAACAACATTCTCGTTCCGAAGGAAAACGCCGACCTCGCGATGGACGCGGCGCAGTGCATCGGCTGCGGCGCGTGCGTCGCGGCGTGCAAGAACGCGAGCGCCATGCTCTTCGTCGCCGCGAAGGTCTCGCACCTCGGCCTGATGCCGCAGGGCCAGCCCGAACGCTACAAGCGCGTGAAGTCGATGGTGGATCAGATGGACGCCGAAGGCTTTGGTGCCTGCACCGTGACCGGTTCCTGTGAAGCCGTCTGCCCCAAGGAAATCTCCCTCGACTTCATCGCCCGCATGAACCGCGACTACGCCGTGGCCCTGCTCAAGGGCGAGCCAAAGTTGATGGGCGCGGGCGGCGCGGGCTGATCAACATGCCGCCAGCGTCCCGCTGGCGGCACGCTGCCCGTGCTGGAATCAGCGCCCGGAAATTCCTCTCGCCTCCGGCTGCGGCCCCGTCATCCTGCCGTCATGGAAATTTTCCTGAGCATCTGCCTCGGCATCGGACTCAGCGCGGCCTGTGGCTTTCGCGTCTTCGTGCCCCTGCTCTGCCTGAGCATCGCGGCCCATTTCAAGGTCGTGCCCCTGGCCGGCTCCTTTGCCTGGGTGGGCAGTGAGGCCGCACTTTTCGCCTTCGCCGCCGCGACGCTGCTCGAAGTGGGCGCCTACTACATCCCCTGGCTGGACAACGCGCTGGATACCGTGGCCGGGCCGGCCGCCGTCCTCGCGGGCATCTTCGTCACCGCTTCCGTCATCACCGACATCGATCCCTTCTGGCGCTGGACGCTGGCCGTCATTGCCGGCGGCGGACTCGCCGCCACGACGCAACTTGCGACCACCAAGACCCGCCTCGCCTCCTCCGTCACCACAGGCGGGCTGGCTAATCCTATCCTTGCCACGGTGGAAGGCGTTTCCTCCACCGTGCTCTCGGTGGTGGCCGTGCTCTGGCCCATCGTCGCCCTGGTGCTGGTGCTGATCATTCTGGCCGGGTGCGCGCTGGTGATTTGGTTCGTCGGCCAGCGCGTGGTCAAATGGTTCCGGCGCAAACCCGAAACGTCCCGCCTCACGCCGACGGCCTAAGTGGATTGCGCGCGAAGGCAAATTCCTCCACGACCCGACCGGCGATCAGGTGCTCCTGAATGATCCGCTCCAGCACGGGGGGAGAACAGGAGTGATACCAAACGCCCTCGGGATAAACGACCGCGATGGGGCCATGCAGGCAGACACGCAGGCAATTGGCCTTCGTGCGAAACACCGTTGGATTCTCGCCCGTGGCTAGGCCCAGTTCCTTCAGACGGCGCTTGAGAAACTCCCACGATTCCAGCCCGGCTTCCTGGGCGCAGCACTTGGCCTCGGTTTGATCGGCGCAGAGGAAGATGTGGCGCGACACTTTTTCAATACCTAGTGACGCCACGCAGGATCGGAGATCATTCATCGCGGAGGAGCGTGGCAAATTCTGCTCCCACTGCAAACGGGAACCCGCGCGCAAATTTTCCGCTGCGCTTCGCCGACCGCACTGCTAGCCTCCGGCCATGAAACGCATCGCCTTGTTCCTCGCCCTGCTGGCTGTCGGCACGACTCTGTTCGCCGCTGATTTCAAGCGCACCGAGGACATCGTTTATGGCCGCAAATTCGGCACCGCCCTCACCCTTGATGTGATCCAGCCGGAAAAACCGAACGGTGCGGGTATCATCTTCATGGTCAGCGGCGGGTTCTTCTCCAGTCACGAGGCGATCAACCCCGGCTATTACAAACCGCTGCTCGACCACGGCTATACCATCTTCGCCGTGGTGCATGGTTCGCAACCGCGCTTCACCATCCCGGAAATCATCGAGGACGTGCAGCGCGCCTCGCGCTTCATTCATCTCAATGCGGCCCAGTGGGGCGTGGACCCGGACAAGCTTGGCGTGACCGGGAGCAGCGCGGGCGGGCATCTCTCGCTCACCCTCGGCACGCGCGGCGGCCCCGGCCAAGCCACGGCCAAAGACCCCGTGGACCGGGCGAGCAGCGCGGTGGCGGCGGTGGCCTGTTTTTTCCCACCCACCGATTTTGCGAACTGGGGCGCGGCCGGTGATGACGCCGTGGGCTTCGGCACCACGATTCAGTTCAAGCCCGCCTTCGGCCCCCGCTCTGACACGGCGGAAAGCCGTCAGGCGTTGAGCAAGGAGATTTCTCCGATCCACTTCATCCACTCGAACATGCCCCCCACGCTCATCACCCATGGCGACGCGGACAAGCTGGTGCCGATTTATCAGGCGCAGATTTTTGAGAAACGGGCGTTGGAATCCGGCAACACCATCAAGATCATCGTCAAGCCGGGCATGGATCACGGCTGGGGCGGCATGGACAAGGACATGGAAGTGTTCGCGCAGTGGTTTGACAAACACCTGTTGGGCAAGACTGCGAAGTGATCTCCCACCACTGGCACATCTTCGTCCTCATCTTTCAGACGCCGTTCCAACACACGGAACTGATCTGGGGCATCGTGCCGCTGTACTTCGGCTGGCTGCTCAATGAACTCACGCCCTCCAAGGCTTCGTTCCGCACTGCGGTGCAGACCGGTTTCACCTTCGTCTGGGCGGCGGCCCAGTGGCTTTACCAAACCACCCGGTCACGACCGGATCACGCGCTGCCCACTTCCATTGATGCCCTGCTGGCGGTGAACATGTTCGTGACCCTGCTGGTGCTCGCGATGGGAGTGCTGGCGCTGGTCAGCGGATTGCGCCGCAAATTTCCCAAGCACGCCAAATTTCTGGGCCACACCCGCTTCGCCGCCTACTTCATGGTGGCCATTTTTCCCATGCAGGCTCATCGCCTCGACTGGACCTGGGACCGGCTGATGGCCATCGTGATCTTCGCCGTGCCGGTCTGGCTGCTGGTGCATGTCGGGCTGATGCCGCTGCGGAAATAAATTCTCCCTTTGCCTCGACGCTTTCATCTGGGCTAAAAAACTGCCCATGAATTCATCACACCCCTTGAGCCGTCGCGCCTTCCTGCGCGTCACGGCGGCGAGTTCGCTCGCCCTGCCCTTCTTCACGCCGCGTTTGTTTGCCGCCACGCCACCTTCCGGACGCGTGCGGCACGCGAGCTTTGGGGCGGGCGGCATGGCCCGATCCGACCTCACTTCCATCATCAGCCATCCCTCCGTGCAGTTCGTGGCCGTGGCGGACGTGGAACCGGCCAAGGCCGATGACCTGAAGAAGAAGTATCCCGAGCTGCGCGTTTATGCCGACTGGCGCGAGTTGCTCGACAAGGAAAAAGACCTCACCAGTGTGAACGTCTCCACGCCCGACCACATGCACGCGTCCATCGGCATGGCGGCGATGCAGCGTGGCTTGCACGTCTATGGGCAGAAGCCGCTCACGCATGACATCTACGAGACGCGGCGGCTCACCGAGTTCGCGCGTGAGAAGAAGCTCGTCACGCAGATGGGCATCCAGATTCATTCCAGTTCCGTGTATCGCGCCGCCGTGCAGCTCGTGCAGACCGGGGCCATCGGCAAGGTCAAAGAAGTCCACACTTGGAGCAGCAAGAAATGGGGCGACACGGGCGCAAAACCTGACCGGGTCGATCCCATCCCCGCCGGCTTCAACTGGGACGCCTGGCTGGGCGTGTGCGCGGAGCGGCCCTTCATTGGGCAGGGCTGGTATCATCCGGGCAACTGGCGCAAGCGCCTCGACTTTGGCACCGGCACCTTTGGTGACATGGGCTGCCACATTTACGATCCAGTGTTCAAGGCGCTGGCGCTGACCGCACCGTTGAGCGTGCGCAGCGAAGGCCCGGCTCCCAATTCACATTCCTGGGCCATTGACGCAGTGATCCATTACGTCTTCCCCGGCACTGCGTTCACCGAAGGCAAAACGGTCAAGGTGACCTGGTATGACGGTGACCAACGTCCCCCGGCGGAAATTCAGGAACTGGTGAAGACAAAGAACGCGTCGCCCGATGCCAAGCCGTGGAAGCTCGCGGATCAGGGCAGCATTCTGATCGGCACCAAAGGCGTGCTGCTCATCCCCCACGTCGATCGACCCAAGCTCTTTCCAGTCGATCAGTATGTTGATTTCAAGATGCCCGACGTGAAAAGCGCCGACCATTGGCATCAGTTCGTGGATGCAATCCTTGGGAAAGACAAGACGCAGGCGAACTTCGACTATGCCGGCCCGCTCACCGAATCCGTGCTGCTCGGCAGCGTGGCCACGCGCTTCCCGCAAACGACGCTACTTTGGAACGCGAAAAAGCTCACGTTTGACGTGAAGGAAGCGACCCAGTTGGTGCGCCGCAAGTATCGCAAGGGCTGGGAAGTGAAGGGGCTGTAGCTTTGTCGGATGAGGCCGGTCGCTGCATGCGCGCCGTGGGTGCGATGTAACGAATGGGGATGGCTCGGAGCGTTTCGTGCCGGTTAAACTTCCGATGAGGATGATACGTCTCTCCCATCCGGCGGCGCGCGCGGAGCGACGCGCCCTACCTTTTGTGCGGTCGGAGCTTACCTGACCTGCCGGGCAAAAACCTTGAACGACACCGGGCTGCTCCAGCCGTTCGTGTGGCGGGCGCGGGCCACAATGGTGACGGCGTTCGTCACCGCCACCGGCGTTTCGTACACCCGGGCCGCGCTGGAAACCGCGCCATTGGTCCGGCGCGGATCAGTGCCGTCCGTGGTGAAGTACACCTGGCCGGCGGGCACGGTGAAGGTCACGGCATCGGAGGTGTTCGTGGTCGCAGTCGCGCGCGTGATCACCGGTGGAGGAACAAACTGCGCGTCCATCCAGGCGAAACGATTGGTCATCCACGTCTTCAGGTTCTGCACTTCTTCGGCGTAAGATTTTCCGACGACATACTGCGGATCCACGAGGACGCCCATGATGGGCCAGCGCTCGAAATTGCGCGCCGCCGGTTCTTGGAGCGCCGCCGCCAGTGCATCGACGCGGGCCAGCAAGTTTGAGGTTTGGAAAATATTGGTGCGCCACGCCGCCCAGCGATCCACGTAGCGCTGGCCGAACTCCGGGTCTTCAAACAGGCGGCGGAACCACGAATACTGCTGGTCGTTGAGCTGCGGCCACAGCCAGCGCTCGGCCATGTAACCCTGCTTGCCCCGGCTGTTGCCGAAGCTCAGGTTCCAATCCCAAATCGGCTCCATCTTGAGTTTGCCGCCCCGATCCTTGGTGAAATAGCTGCTGAAGCGATAGCCATCCACGTTCTTCGTCGCCTCGACAAAGAGGTGATGATCGAGGAACGAATCCACATCAATGAAGGCGGCGTAACCGTTGGTCGGATTGCGGAAGTCCGGGCCGTGAAGCGCCTGCTCAAAGCGGTTCAGGTAACCGGTCAGCCAAGCGCGCTGGGCCTCGGTGATCTTCGCCGGCTTCGGCTCGACGTAGAAAAAGGTGTTGGCTCGTAACGTATAAAAACCTTCCCCCGTGGCCGCGAGTCGCAAGGCCGGCAGCGACGGTTCCGGCAGTCCCAGGCTGAAGACGTTGGTGACGAGAACACGGTTGGTGGACAGCACCGGCACGGACGACAAGAGGAAGTTGGTCCCGACGACGGCGTTGGTGATCGCCACGAGGTTCGTCACCACCAGAGCGTTCGTGATGGCGACGATGTTGGTCACGACGATGAAGTTGGTGCGGTAGGTCGTGGCCGTGGTGATGGAAGTCGTGGTAGTGACCACGACGGTGGCGGCATCGACCGGGCTGGCGGTCGCCACGACGTTTGTGCCGCTCACCGACTGCGCCGCCACGACCGAATTGGTGGCAACAACGGGCTGGGTTCCCGCGACCCAATTGGTGGCGATGACAGAGTTGGTCGCAGCGACGAGATTCGTGACCACGATGGAATTCGTCACTGCCACCAGGTTCGTGATGATGACGGGATTGGTCCGCACGACGGTCACGGCGAGAGCGGGGAGCGTCAGATTGGTCCCGGCCACCAGGTTCGTCTCCATGATGGAGTTCGTGGTGACGGACTGAACACCAATCAGCCCGAGGTCTTCGCTGACCGAAACGAATCCGCTGGCCGCCGCTGGAAAACTGCCCGGCCCGCTCGGCAAAAGTCCGGGCCAGCGCGCCGGACCAATGCGCGTGAGCGTATTGGTCAAGGGGGTGACCGGCACTTTTTCCAAATGATCCTTTTTGAAAAGATAGCCACCCGTCACCTCCGGCTCCGCGTTGTCGGGCGCGGAAAGTTTATGAAGAGCCACGCGCTGCGGGGCGATTTTGACCTTCTCCTCCAGCACATACACGCCGGCGTAATGAGCGCGGGCGAGCCGGTTGGTCGTGTCGTTGATGAAGACCTCCACGAAGCGCGTGCGGCTGGCATAGTGACCCAGCCGGTTGCTCAGTTCATACGCCAGCACGTCGCGCAGCATGGTCTTGTCGGCGTAGGGCGCGTAGAGAATCCAATCGTGATCCGCCGGCATCCCCAGGAGCGAAACCGCCGCCGACTCGCCCTCGGCGTCGAGCGTCTCGACCGAATAAGATTTTTTCGGATTGCGCAGGGAGGTGAAACCACGCGCCTTGAGTTTCACCGGCCCGGAAAACTCGGCGACTCCGGTCAGCGTGACGCGCTGGTTGGTCGCGAGATTGAAGACCTGCATCCGCAGCGGCGCATTGGAAGCGGGCGGCAGGACGTGACCGAAAGTGCTGATGACGATCAGTGGCAGCGTGGAGGAGAAGCCGGTCACATTCGTGTCGAGCAGCGTGAAACCTTCCGCCGCGACCAGCCCGGCGTTGGTGCCGCCCTCAAAAACTCGGGCCTTGAGCATCACCGAGTTCGTCACCGACAGGGGAGCCAAGTAGAGCGGCGCATTCGTGCCCGGCTCCGAGCCGTCGAGCGTATAGCGAATCTGATTGGTGGAAGCCGCGATGCTGACCAGGACGTTGCTCGCGAAGACTCCGCCTCGGGGAGAAATCACCGGCACTGCCAAAGCCCAAGCTCCTATCACGCTTATGATCATCAGCGCCATCAAGGCCCAGAGCTTGAAAGCCCGAACAACCGGCGTGCGATGCGTCCCTCCGTCAGTTTTTTTTTCTAAAGCCATGCGTTTGTCGGAGACTTTTGGACGCCATCCACTCCACATCCTTCGAGATAATTTCCGAGGGGCTGTAGTCAGCGGCGGCAAGGTCTGAAAAGAAAGTTCTTCGTCCCCGGCGCAACTCCGGTAAGGTCTTCCCCTTCGTTATGACGACAAAGCTATTTTCTGAACTGAATCTTTCGCCCGAAATGCTCAAGGCCATCGACAAGCTGGGCTTCGAGAAGGCCGCGCCCATCCAGGCCGAGGCCATCCCGGTGCTGATGGGCGGAGCGGACGTGGTCGGCCAGTCGATGACCGGCTCGGGCAAGACCGCCGCCTTCGGCATCCCCGCGATTGAAAAAGTGGACGCCCAATCGCGCGCCACCCAGGTGCTCATCCTCTGCCCCACGCGCGAACTGGCCGTGCAGGTCTCCGAGGAGATTCACAAGCTGGCCTTCTTCAAGCGCGGCATCCACGCGCTGCCCATCTACGGCGGGCAGTCGTACGAGCGCCAGTTCTTCGGCCTGAAACAGGGCGCGCAGATCGTCATCGGCACGCCGGGGCGCGTCATGGACCACATGCGCCGCGGCACGCTGCGCCTCGACGCGATCAAGATGGTCATCCTCGACGAGGCCGACGTGATGTTGAACATGGGTTTCCGCGAGGACATCGAGTTCGTGCTCCAAGGCGTGCCCAAGGAACGCCAGACCGTGTTCTTCTCGGCCACCATGCCCAAGCCCATCCGCGACCTGATCGAGAAGTTCTCGCGCAGTCCCGTCACGGTGAAGATCGAGCAGAAGGCCATGACCGTGCCGACGGTGGAGCAGGTTTATTACGAGGTGGATCGGCGCTGGAAGATCGAACTGCTCACGCGCATCATCGACATTCACGACTACAAGCTCGGCATCATCTTCTGCAACACCAAGCGCATGGTCGATGACCTCACGGATCATCTGAACGCGCAGGGTTACTCGGCCGACCGCCTGCACGGCGACATGACGCAGATGATGCGCGACCGCGTGATGAACAAGTTCCGCAAGAGCGGCCTGGAATTTCTCGTCGCCACCGACGTGGCCGCGCGCGGCATCGACGTGGATGACGTACAAGTGGTCTTCAACTACGACCTGCCCTACGACCCGGAGGATTACGTCCACCGCATCGGGCGCACCGGGCGCGCGGGCCGCAGCGGCATGGCCATTTCGTTCGCCGCCGGGCGCGAAGTTTTTCAGATCCGCCACATCGAGCGCTTCACCAACGTGCGCATCACGCGCGGCAAGGCCCCGACGGCCGACGAAGTCGGTGAGGCCCGGACGAATGTGTTTCTTGCCAAGCTCCGCGCCACGCTCGCGGGCACGGAGTTCAAAGGCCAGGAAGCCGTGGTCAGTCGCCTGCTCGAAGAAGGTTTCAGCACCACTGACGTGGCCGCCGCCGCGCTGCACATGCTCCAACAGGGCGAAGCCTCCAAAGCCAAGCCCCAAGCCGCCGCCCCCGCGCGCGAAGAAGAACGCGAACAACGTCCGCGCTTTGACGCGCCGCCCTCGCGTGGGCGCGTGGACCGCGCCGATGAGCGGAGCGGCCCGCCGCGCGGGCGTTTCGACCGCGAGGAACGCGGTGGCCGCAGTGAAGGTGGAGAGCGCTCCGAGCGCCCCGCCCGTTTTAATGATCGCCAGGACGACCGGCCGCCGCGTCCGGCGTATCCCGTCCGTGCTGCCCGGCCTGCCGCACCGAGACCTGCTCCGGTGAAGACCGCCAAAGCCGCGCCAGAAGCCGCCCCCGCGCCCGACGCCGATCCGCAGCACGGCTACACCAGCGACAAGCCGTTTGATCTGTCGCAGCCGGTCATTGCACCGCCGTCCAAGCGCAAGACCGAAGTGAAGGTTGACGACAAGTTCAACAAACCAAAAGTCAGCCGCGCCACGCCGGGCGATCAGACGCGCCTCTTCATCAATGTCGGCGCGGAAATGGGCGTGGAGCCGCGTGACGTGGTCGGAGCCATCATGGGCGAGACCGGTTTGCCGCCCGGCAACGTCGGCACCATCGACATTCGCGAGCGCCATCTGTTCGTCGATGTCAGCGCCGAGAACGCAGCCAGCATCATCGCCAAGATGAACCGCTCGAACATCCGGGGCCATCGTGTGAAAGTGAAAGTGGCGTAAGAGTTCGACGCGGTGTCCAATGGCTTTGTCCCTCTCCCGCAACGGGGAGAGGGATTTTTTTCAATCGTTACTGCCCCACTGCTCGGATGCCGAACAGCCGCACCACCGGCGCCCCCTGCCCTCGCGACTGCTCTAAATCCACCTCGAACTCCGCGACCCAGTCGTTGTGTTCCTCCGGGTCCACCAGCACCTGCTGCACACGCCAGCTTCGCTTGTCTTCGGATGGGACGACGTAGGTGTGCCGCATGTTGCGGGCATTGGGATCGAGGCAGATGCGTTGGTGCCCGGCGTAAAACAATTCCACCGCCGCGCGCAAACGCTCCGGCGTCCAAGGCTCACCCCCCGGCTGTTCGCATGACGCGAGCACGGCCAAGGCCGCTTCGTAATCCTCATTCACCACGCTGCGCAGGAAGGTGAAAATGCGTGTGCGGATTTCCGACGTGAACGTCTTCGTGTCGCGAGTGATGTCGCGGGCCGCCTCCTCCGCGCCGGGTGGACGCGCCTCCTTCGTCTCCGCGCGTTGATAATTCGGGTCGCGCATTTTCTCCCATTCATCGAGCAGGCTGGAATCCACCTGCCGGATCATCGTGGCGAGGTAGAGTTCCATCTCGCGCGCGGCGTCGTTCTTGGCGCGGTCCGGCACGGTCTGTGCCAGCACCTTATGGACGCTCGACAGGTGCCGCAGCAGCACACCCTCGGCGCGTTGCAATTCGTAGTCCTTGATGTAGTCCGCGAAGGAGCGGAACTGCTCGAACATTTCGCGCGCAATGGACTTGGGCCGGATGTTCTCCTGCCCGACCCACGGATGCCGCTCGGCGAAAGCGTTGAAGGTCGAATAAATAAACTCCCGCTTGGGTTTCGGATGCTCCAGCTTTTCCAGCTCGGCCATCCGCTCGTCGTATTCCACGCCGTCCATCTTCATCTCCGCCATCTTCTGATCCTTCACGCGGTCGAGCTGCCGGCGCAGGATGAAGTCCGGGTTTTCCAGAATCGCTTCGACGAGCGTGACGAGATCGAGCGCGTAATCCGGCGCTTCCGGATCGAGCAGCGGAATCGTGTCGAGCAGGTAAAGCGACAAGGTCTGGTTCATGGAAAAGTCCTCCTGAAGCTCGACGTTGATGCGGAGCTTCCGACCTCCCTCTCCCCTCAACGGGGAGAGGGAATGAGGGTGAGGGGTGGTGCCGCCAGAAGACTCTCCCATTGTCGAGAGCGCCTCTTCATTCCCACCCCTCACCCCGGCCCTCTCCCCGTTGAGGGGAGAGGGAGAAGCAACGCTCGGCGCTCCTGGCGAAACAAATTCCACAATCTTCCGGTCCACCAGCGAGCGGAACAACTGCCAGCCGCGCCGCCCATGCGCCTTCTTCGCATTCGGAGATTCGTGCGACGCAGCGATGAGCCGTTGCATCGCACGGCAGCCGTCCTCGTCGCGGCTTAAGACATTGAGCAGCATCGCGTGCGTGACTTGGAACTTCGACACGAGCCGCTCGGGCGGCGCGGCCATCAGGCGGAGGTAAGTGTTCTTGTCCCAGTTGACGAAGTTTTTCTCCGGCGGTTTGCGCTTCACCACCTTCTTGCCATCGCGCGCAGATTTCTCATCCAGCTTCAAGTTTTCCACGACGTGCTCCGGCGCCTGCGCCACCACCCAGCCCACGTCATCGAAGCCCTTGCGCCCGGCGCGTCCGCTGATCTGATGAAAATCCCGCGCGCTCAGGATGCCCGTCTTCTGCCCGTCAAACTTGCACAGCCGCGTGAAAAGCACGGTGCGAATCGGCACATTGATGCCCACGCCGAGCGTGTCCGTGCCGCAGATCACTTTGAGCAAACCCTTCTGCGCGAGCTGCTCGACGAGCACGCGATACTTCGGCAGCAATCCCGCGTGATGCAGCCCGATGCCGTGCCGCAGCCACTTCTTGATGTCCGGGCCGTAGGGGCTGGTGAATTTGAAACCTTCAATCTCGCTGGCAATGGCAGCCTTTTCCTCCTTCGTACAGACGTTGATGCTCGTGAAATCCTGCGCGCTCTGGGCCGCGTCGAGCTGCGTGAAGTGGACGACATACACCGGCGACTTGCCCTCGCTGGCCAGGCTTTCCAGCGTCTTTGAAAGGGCGATTTCCGAATAGGCAAACTTCAGCGGCACAGGGCGGTCCTTCGATTGCACCGTCACGGTCGCGCGTCCGGTCAGGCGCGTCAGTTCCTCCTCGAAGAACGCCGTGTCACCCAGCGTGGCGGACATGAGGAGGAAGCGCGTCTGCGGCAGCGTGAGCAGCGGCACCTGCCAGGCCACGCCGCGCTCCCGGTCCGAGTAGTAATGAAACTCGTCCATGACCACGTCCTGCACGTCGGCGCGCGCGCCTTCGCGCAGCGCGATGTTGGCCAGAATTTCCGCCGTGCAGCAGAGGATGGGTGCGTCACGATTCACCGTCGCATCGCCCGTGCTCAGTCCCACGTTCTCCGGCCCAAACTCGCGACACAGCGCCAGCCACTTCTCATTCACCAGCGCCTTGATCGGGCAGGTGTAAAACGAGCGCCGGCCCTGGGCGAGTGACTGGAAATGCAGCGCCGCGGCGACGAGCGATTTGCCGGAGCCAGTCGGCGTGTTGAGGATGACGTTCTTCTCCTCGAACAGCTCCAGCACCGCCGCCTCCTGCGCGGGATAAAGCTGCAATCGTTTGCCCTCGACGTAATCGAGGAAGCGCCCGAGCAACGCGTCGTTGCCCGGGCGTTCGCCTTGCGGAATCAGTTCATGCAGTGTTGCGGCCACGCGCGGACGTTACGGGGCGCCACCGCCGATGAGAAGAAGCGAAGCGCGGCGACCCGCAAATGCCGCAGCCGGACACGCGCGCCGTAGTGGGGCAGCCGTCTCGGCTGCCAATCGTCCGGCAACCGTCCCGGTTGCCGTTCCGCACCGGCCTGCGAGACGCGCGCCAGACAAGCACAGGCGAGGACGCCTGCTCCACTACGCCCGGCGGCACTCCAACTCAGTTGCCAGAGCTTGATGTTGAACGGGGCGGCGTTCATGACGCTTGCCGCGCTGAGAGCTTCTCACAGCGCAAGCGGATGGTAGATCGCGCCGGGATGCTCGACTCTCACCTTGCGGGCCATGACGGGTGAGTGGCCAGCACCGTCTCGGCTCATGTGTCAATACCATTGACTGACCCCGTTCCGCTTAAGGTCCAAGCCGGGCGCGATAAAACGGGAAGTGTTGGCGGCATTTGGATCGAGAATTGTGGCCGAACCGGTGGCCAGGTTGGTCGAGAATTGGACGGTGTAGTTTTGCCCGGTGGCGGCCGGTCAGCCGCAGTTGGAATTGGTTGCCGGTGCGATTCAACGCGGTGAGCGTCGGTTTGGGGTTGATCGTCAGGCCAAGTGACCGGTTGGTAAAAGTGGAATTGGCGTCCGTCACTCGAACGATGAAGAAGAAGGTTCCGTTGGTGGCCGGCGTGCCGAAGATGACCCCGCCGGTTGAAGCGACTGGTATAGTTACCAGAAACCATTTCATCCCGGCGACCAGATTCGGCTGAGCGTCTCGACCAAACCAGATGAAAATGATTTGGCATGAGGACATAGGCGCGAATCTGCTAGCTGGTCTTGGCGCTCGCTTCGGCGAGAGTTTCGACGAAGCGCTGACGCTCCGCATTATCGCGAAAGTTCGGCTCGCGCCGGGTTACTCGACTCTCAGCTTGCGGGCCATGACAGGAGAGTGGCCCGCACCGTCTCAGCTCATGTGTCAATACCATTGACTGACCCCGTTCTGAGCAGATGGACCGGAAAGGAGTGGACACGGTGGTGGTGCAGAAGGCCGGGCGCGGGCGCAACTCAACCGGACGGAGCGGAAGGAGAACCGGACCATCTCCCGAATCCGGTCCCGGGTGGGACATGCCTTTGCGGTCATGAGTGGATAGGCGGGCCGGATCGTCCAGCGGTATGTCGGGTGGGCGCGCAACGCGGCGGCCATCCAGATGATGAACCTGTACTACAACCTGAAACGCTACGAGACCATCCTGCGGCTCAAGCTCCATCCGGTGGTTCAGGCGTGAAATCAACTGGGGGAACTCTGGCCGGACCCGGCCGAAACATGTGGCCCAAACCGCCTCAGACAAACTCCAGGCTTTCCACCCAAGCCGCCGGAAAAACTGCCTGTCGCCAAAGTGCCTTCCGAACGGCCCACTCTCAAAACAGCCTGTTTTGGGAAAGTCCCCTTAAGCCATTCTCAAGAACTGACCCCGTTCCGACAGTAACGTCCTCTTTTTTGTGCCGTCGGCTACTGGTTCGGGGTCAAAAGAAAATTACCTCCTACTATCTGGCCCGAATCATTGATAGCTTCCGCGCGTTCAAGGCTCTCTGGGCAAATTAAATTGTTGAGATTCACCCTTGTTCCATTCTGCCACAGGCAGGCACCCTCGTCTGAACGGCCGACTACTTGCCCCAGATTGTTAATGCCGCGAGCTTCACCGGGGCCAAGATCAATCATAACCCCGTTGGCCCACAAGAACGCATGCCGTTCCCCCGGCGTAGGTGTCTCCGACCAGCCAACAATTTGCCCCAAATCGTTTATGCAGGTTGCCTCGCTGCAGAACCCGCCAAGAGTGCCGAGATCTGTAATCGCGCCATTCTGCCAAATGGTGGCATGAGAATCCTGCTCACTTGTCTGGCTCCACCCCACAATGTGAGAAGAATTATTGATACTATTTGCTACTGCGTAATCACCTCCGAGCAATCTAACTAACTGATTCGTTTGCACGTTTGGCGTCTCCATAAATCCAACACTGAAAATGCCTCCAACAATCTGGATTGAATCATTAATGCCATTGGCTGCAGAGAGTCCCCATCCAAAAGGATCAATAGATTCGAGAGTGAGGCCGATCATCGCACCATCCATGTAGAGAAATGCCATATTCCCACCTAGAGTGGCAGTTGTGCGTGACTGTCCTACTATGTGACCTGAACTGTTGATACTGTAAGCGGCGCTCGCCGTGCCTCCAGCTAGGGTGCCGAGATCGGTCATCATTCCGTTTCGCCATAAAAACGCGTGTGTTTTCAAACTGCTGGTTGTCGAGTGACCAACTACATGGCCAGAATTGTTAATGTCAGAAGCATGGCTTGAACCTCCACCAAGCGTGCCGAGATCAGTAATCGTGTATGGCCTTGCTGCGATAATAAATGTTACAATTTGGGGACTGTTTGTTGCGGCAGGGTCTGAAATGGTGATGGTGCCTGTATTCAGGCCGGGACTCAGGTGCCGGGCGTCAACGGAAATGGAATGAGTTGCAGAGTCTCCGGAATCCAGTGTCGAACTGAGAGGGTTCACCACGAGCCACGGCAAATTGTTGTTAATGACGTAATGGAGCTGACTGCACCGTGGCCCTACATTGCTGACCGTCAGCTCCGCATCAGAGCAGGCGTTTGAAAATGCCAGGCTTCTGGTGCTCAGAGCGATTACTGGAATGGTCCCGCGCACTGCTGCGCCGACATAGAGTTGCGCGGTGGAGTCGGAAATCAATTGAATGTGGTTCAGTTGGAGAGTGATCGACCAGGGTGTTGGCAGAGCGAGCGCGCTCAATTTTGGAATAATTCCATCATTTACGAGGCCACTGAAAAGTCGCGCTGAAACACAGTCTGGCAGGAGTGATCTGTCGCCCGCCACCAGCACGACTCGGGTTTGCGACCGCTCATTCAGGAACGCGTCCCGGTTTAACTGCAAGGTGGAACTGTTTGCTGAGAGGTCCGGCCCCAGGGGGCCATTCAGCGCGTCATCCAGCCGAGGATATGGGGAACAATCGACGCCGGCATGGCGCTCCAATTGGCCAAGATACCACAGTGCCGACAGCAGATGAGAAGGCTGGTTGGCGATGGGGCTTCCCAAGATTGCCCCGCCAAGGAACACCATGTTGGCGATAGGCACGTTCAGGGCACGCACTGCCGCCGAGATGGCAACCGGCACCCCTTCGCTGTGCGCTTCGATGTCAATGTTGGTTGCTCCGCGCCCATGCAAATCGTTCAGGAATGCGGCGAGCTGTTGTCCACTGACGTTAATGCTTTGAGCCCAGTTGTAATCAAACCCGACAGCCTGTTGGTAACAACCCTCCCGAAGAATGTTCTCCACGCTGCCGTTGTACGCGGATTCGACACAACTGATCAACCCATGCACCAACAGAAGGGTGCGTTTGTCTGGATCAAAGGTGTTAAAATTCTCGGTCCACCCGTTCCCAGTCCAGAGCAGGCGCTTGGGGGGGAAGAACTGGGTGGGTGTTCCCGCGCTGTTGATGAGACCGACGGTGAAGGTGAACACACCGAGAACGCCATTGTTGTGGAGGAGCGCAAATGCTTGGGCGGGAATTTGAATGCGACGTGAGGTCTCAGATACGGCCGTAGCGGCCAACGCACTTGAAAAAAGAAAGCAGTCGCCGAAGGCACTGCCGACCTCTCCAACGGCGGCAACAGCACCATCAAGCCGTGACGCCACGTCAACGGGGACGTTGATCAACACATCAATGGTCGATGAGGAAACGCTGTTTTTATGTTGTTTTGGCGCCAACGACGGTAGGGCACCTGGGGCATCTTGAAAGGTTAAGAACAGCACGGGTCCAACACTGCTGAGTGCTCCATCAG
>JAYVWQ010000368.1:0-8719 GCA_043785945.1 Akkermansia sp. | reverse complement strand
CAAGGCGCGCATCCGCACGCAAATCTCCGCCGCGCACACGGAGGCCGAACTCAGCTTCGCCATGGAGCAATTCGCCGCCACGAAGAAGGAACTCGGGGTATAACCATTTTGAACTTTGAGCATGGGCCAGTCAGCGAAGGCGGTAGTTTTCACCACAGCCTGCCTGTCTGCCTGCCTCTGAGTATGCCCTTTCCCCTTGCCCGCTCCACAGTCACCCGCCAACTTTAATTCCATGAAAGAACGCGCGCCAAGAAACCGCACACTTACGTGCCTCGAAGAGGAGATCACGGCTCTGGCTCCGACTCTCTTGCATCTTTCCCAACCTGCGGATGCTTCATCCCTCGTTGATTCGATCGTTCATCAAGACGTTTTTGATGCCATGCAGCATCTTCCGCGAGATTTCGTTGATTTGCTGATACTGGACCCGCCCTACAATCTGTCGAAAGACTTCAACGGGCATCTGTTCAAGGCGAAGGAGAAGCAAGAGTACACAGAGTGGTTTGCTTCCCTGCTGTCAAAATTGAAACCAACTCTGAAGCCAGATGCGACGATCTATGTCTGTGCGGACTGGAAAACCTCATCGCTCATCGCACCGGTGCTCGAGGAGAACTTTTCCGTCAGGAACAGGATTACGTGGGAACGTGAAAAGGGACGAGGAGCCAAGGCGAACTGGAAGAACAACACCGAAGACATTTGGTTTTGTACCGTCGGCGAGGACTTTGTTTTTGATGTCGAAGCGGTCAAGCTCAAGCGGAAAGTCATTGCTCCGTATCGCGACGCCGAGGGGAAGCCGAAGGACTGGGACGAAGGCACGGAAGGCAATTTTCGCCTCACCCATCCATCAAACATCTGGACCGACATCACGATCCCATTCTGGTCGATGCCAGAGAACACTGATCACCCAACGCAAAAGCCCGAAAAGCTCATGGCCAAGCTTGTCTTGGCAAGTTCTCGGGAAGGAGCATTCGTATTCGACCCTTTTCTCGGCAGTGGCACGACAGCAGTCGTGTGCAAAAAGCTAAACAGGCGCTACCTCGGGATTGAACAAAGCCTCGAATACTGTTGCTGGGCGCAGAAGCGCATTGAACGCATCGCGGCTGATTCTTCAATTCAAGGATACGTTGATGGTGTGTTCTGGGAGCGCAACAGTCTGAGCGACCAAAAGGCGGAGAAGATGGTTGCCCGCGTGCCTGAACCAATGCTAACCCTTTTTCATGAACAGCCGTCTTCATGAGCTTGTTCGCTTTGTTGGAGAGCGTGACGGGATCAACGACAAGGGTGCGCTTTCCTAGGCGGTCACAGCACAGTTTGGGCTGACGACGGACCGGTCGGTGTTTTACTGCGCCGACTTCGCGGTGCGATTCAGCACATCGGCCCGCGCCAGTTTTGGCAATACTGTGCTTTCCTTGTCCAACTTAAAAAAGTTCGACGACAGGCCATTCATTGTCTGCCTCGTCACGCCAACCGCGAACCACTGCTTTCTGGCCAACACAACATTGTTGAAGAAAATCAGCCACAGCTCTCAGGAGCTTCGCGAAAACAACATCAAAGGCAGTTTCAACGGCTCAGACATCATCCGGAGCTTTGAAGGTATACCGAACAACGCCGCCAATTTGGAGAGGCTTTTTCAGATACATGCCGGGCTTGGTTTTGATGGCAATTTGCCGCGCTTGGTGGAAGCCACGAACAATATTTCTCCCACTGGCGAGAAGTTTGCCGTCGGAGCCGTTGAAGAGGCGGCGATTCTTCGCGCGCCGGAACGGGCAGAGAGCTTTGCAAACTCGGCCGAGGCGCGAATCTTGAAGGCCGAATTGGACTGGAAGGTGGAGAAATTCAAAAACGAGATACTCTTGGCGTCGCTGATTGAGAACGTGAACGTCCGAGGTCGCATCATTGAGTATTTGATCGCTGGAGAAGATGAGAAGCTTCGAGGGGAGTTGGTCCACGCTTTGCAGAATCGGACGAAAGGAATACCACAGTTCAAGACCGACAACGCCCTCGGTGACTACCAGCGGATCTTCGACGCGTATCACACCGAGACCGATGTGAAGACAAAGATCATGATGCTTAACTCCAACCCGAAGGCCTACAACATCGACAAAATTCTGGAGTTTTTGGCCCGCGAAAAATCCGTGTTTATGTTTTATTTTGTGGGCGTGGACGCGACGAAGATCGTCAACACAGTCCTGGTTTCGATGTTTGAATCAAACCTGCTTGATTGCACCATCCTGCTTCGGCATTGGGCCGGAAGGAATTCAAGAGGGGTCACACAGTTTGAGGGAAAGACCATTAACGCGTTGATAGCTTCACCCACGTCCAAGATCGATCGGAATGCTTCTGGCGCCTTCCTCCGCAAGCTCATCTCTCTTTAGATTGGCTGTGGTTAAGCTCTTCGGCGTCTTCACCAATCCGTCGGCTTGTAGTCCTTCAGAAATTTCCCCCAGACGTGTTCGCCGGTGTTCAGCCCGGCGATGATGGGGTCCACAATGCGGGCCGCGCCGTCCACGATGTCGAGGGGCGGATGGAAGCGGTGCTCCTGAACCTTGCGCGCGGCAATCTGCACGGGGTCTTCGTCCGTCACCCAGCCGGTGTCCACGCTGTTCATGTGGATGCCGTCGGCGTGGTAGTCGGCGGCGGCGGTGCGGGTCATCATGTTGAGCGCGGCCTTGGCCATGTTGGTGTGGGGATGGCGGGTGGTCTTGAACTTGCGATAGAACTGCCCCTCGACGGCGGAGACGTTGACGATGTGCTTGTCGCGCTCGGGCGTGCGGAGCAGGAGGGGCTTGAGCCGGGCATTGATGAGGAAGGGCGCAATGGCGTTGACGAGCTGGACTTCGAGCAGTTCCACGGAGGAAACTTCCGCCATCATCATCCGCCACGAGTTGTGCTCGCGCAGATCGAGCTGCTGCAAATCCTGGTCGAGGCGGCCCTGGGGGAACAAACCCTTCTGCGCCTCCAACTCGTCGGGCAGCATGGGAATCTGGGAAAGCTCGGCGGCATGGGTCAGCCCCGCGTGTTGGAGTCCAAGCTTTAGCTGGTCCGGGGAGCAAGCTGGAACTCCCACGGACGCGCCCTGCCCTTCCGGCAGCATGTGGTAGCCGCGCAGCCCTTCGTACGCGCCGAGCAGCTTGCGGACGTTTTCCGGCAGGTCATGCAGCGACGCGGTCTCGCGCTCCATCATGTGTTCATAAAAATCCGGTGGCCGGCGCACAGTCTGGCAGGCGTTATTGATGATGAAGTCGAGGCGCGAGCGGGTGGCGAGGAGGTGGCGGCAGAAGGCTTCCACACTCGGCGTGTGACGCAGGTCCAGCCCGAAGATTTCCAGGCGATGCCCCCATTCGGCGAAGTCCGGCTCCTGCGCATAGCGCGCGGCGGAGTCACGCGGGAAGCGGGTGCTGACGATGAGTTGCGCCCCGGCGCGCAGCAGCTTGATGCCGGCCTGATAACCAATCTTCACGCGGCCGCCGGTGAGCAGCGCGACGCGTCCGCGCAGGTCGGTCAGCTCGCTGCGCTTGCGGAAATTCAGCTCGGCACAGGCCGGGCAGAGCTGATCGTAGAAGTGATGCACGAGCGTGTAGTCCTGCTTGCAGACGTAGCAGTTCTGCGGCTCGACGGACTCGCGGAACTCAGGGTCGTCTTTGACCTCCTGCTGCTCGAAGCCGAGGGGCGGAAAGACGTTGGGCGTGGTGAAAACTTTTTCGCGGCGCAGCTTGCGGATGCCCGTGTCGTTGAGCTGCACCTGTTCGCGGTCGCGCTTGGCCGCCTTGCGCTGGCGCAGGGTGACCTTGACCAGACGTCGCCGCGCGAGGGCATCAGGACGGGACACCTGGCCGGCGGCCTGGAGCAGGCGCGTGCGGTCGGCTTCGGGCACACCGGCGAGCAAGGCGCGGTTGCCCGCGATCTGTTCAAGCAGTTCAGCGGCGGCTTTCAGGCGCTCGGGCAAAGGCAGTTCGTTCATGTCCATCAGGAAGAGAAGAGGTAACAGCCGCCCGCGACGGGGGCGAATGAATTAACGTAGCCAGTGCTGATGCTTCGGGTCACGCGAAGCGTTTGGAGTGCGGCCGGCTTTAGCGCCGCTTTCAACACGATGGTAACGGCGAGATAAGCCGGGACACGCTGAAGCCAGACCAGGCCCGTCGCGCTGGTCAGAAATAGAATTTGAAGCTGGCGTAGAAGGTCCGGTCGCGCGGGAGTTCGGAGTAGAGGTTGAGCGGATTCAGCTTGTAGTCCTGATCAGTGATGTTCAGCAACCCCACGCGGGCTTCGGCATGACGCTGCCAGAAGCGGTAGCCGACGAAAGCGTTGAACTGCCAGAAGTTGTCGCCGGGGAGGTCAGGCGAATAATCGTAGTTGGACTGCTGCGACCAGATGGCCTGGAACTCACTGAAGAAGCCGCAGGGCAGGTTCACCAGGGCGTAGAGCTGCAGTTGCTGGAGCACGGCCTGGTTGTCTTGTGCAGCATTGTTCACCGTGACGGGCGCGGCGGTGTAACGGGCATTAAGGTCGGCATCGCTGATCCGGTAACGCACCCCAAAGGCCAGCTTATCTCCGACCAACTGGTTCAGAGCGATGGTCACAGAGCGTTCCTGATAATCGAGTTCCTGCGGCGTGGTGGAACGCTCGGCGAGAATGCGCCCGGACTTGCGCGCGAAGACGCCGAAGTCCCGCTGCGCCTCAGACTCCAGCACCTCTCCCGCGATGGTGAAATAAGTGCGGGTCGGAAACTTCTGCTCGAAGGCGAGGCCGAAGGTTTCAAAGCTGGTGCCGGCCACGTTGCCTTGCACGGATTCGGGAATGACGCTGCGCAAAGCCTGGTTGAATCCCCCGACCTGCGTGGGTTCGAGACGAAAACTGTTGTCGAAAAAGACACCGCCGAGCGAACGCGTGTAGGCCCCGCGAAACGTGCTGTTGGTGAACGGCTGCCAGATGAAGCCGCCCTTGGGGGAAAGCTGCGCGCGGGTCGTGTCGCCGACGCTGATGGGGGAAATTTCAATGGCCTGTGGGTAGTCCAGCAGGTCGTAGGCGAGGCCAGCGGTAAGTTGCAGCGGCTTGAACACCTGCCACATGTCGTAGGCGTAAAAGCTGACGCGGTTGATGCGTTCGTCCACCGTGGCGGAGGTCGTCGGAAAGACATTTTGTCCCGGAAAAGCGCCGGGAGAAAGAACGAGGTAGTCGCTGGTTTCCACCACGGCGCTTTGAAAGCGTCCGCCTAGCACCAGCGTATGCGACTTGACGGTGGCGATCTGCTGCAACTCAGCGAGGTAGCCCACGAGGTCGCTGGCGTAGCCGACCGCAAAGGGCCGGGGACGGATGGAGACAACATTGCCAGCGGGGTTATGAAAAAATTCCAAGGCGGCGCTGTTCGGATCGCCCAGGCTGAAATCATCTTCGAGCCGGCCGACGAGCGCGAGGGTATGATGGCCGGGAGACCATTCGTGGTGATAACCAAGAAACATGTAGGGCGCCTGCACCTCGTTGACGCGCAGCGTGGTGCTGGGTCCGACCACGCCGGGGATGTTGCCCTTCTGATTGTAGTATTGCAGCACGTCGCCGGATTCCGTCTCGGTGCGCTGGGCCTCGAAGTAGAACGTATCCTGCGGCGTCACCTGCTGGCGCACCCGCGCGGCGAACTGCGTCTGCTCCACGTCGTTGTTCGGCCGCTCGCCGGTGTCGCGGCGGTAGAGGACATCAAGCGAGTAATCCATGTTGCCGAAGCGTCCATACTGCGAGCCTTGCTGCACCCAGTCGCCGCCGCTGAAATACTCCGTGCTCGAGGCGATACCCGCGTGGTCGCGGTCGAAGAGGCGCGTGTATTCCTGCTGCGACACGGCCTGCGAAAGCGGCGTGGCCCCGACGGGCGAGAGGAGGCTGGCGATGAAGTATTCGCTCACCGCCGGAGCCTCGTAGCGGAGGTTGATTTGTTTCGGATCACGCAGGCCGTTGTAGCTGTTGGCCAGAAACTGATGAGCGGAGAAATTTGCGTAATCGTAGCTCACAGCGCGGCTGGCCTCGCGGACGCTCCAGTCGGTCATCCCGGCGTCTTGGTAGATGAGAGCGAGGTTCACGCTGCGCACGGCCTTGTCCTGATCGAGAAGCAGGCGGGAGCGGAAGACGCTGCGGTTGTCGTTCAACTCCTGCGAGTGTTCGAGGTCGCCAATGGCTTCGTTCACGCGGTTGCCCTGCTGGTGGAGAATGGCGGAGTAAAGCCAGGGCGTGGGATCGTTGGGATCAAGTTGCTGCGCGAGGCGCAGTTCCTTCAGCGCGCGGGCCGGGTCGTGCGCCTGGCTCCAAGCTTTGGCGAGATAGCTGCGGAGGATGGAGCGCCGGGGTTCGAGCGTGGCTGCGACCTGCAAATCCTGACGCCCCTCGACACCGTGGCCGGCCCGGATGCGCAGGAGTCCGCGACCCAACCAGGCGTTGGCCAGCGCAGAGTCGAGCGCCACAGCGTCATTGAAGGAAGTTTCCCCCGCCGCAAATTTACCCTGACCCGCGAGGACAAAACCCTTCAACGCGTGCGCCGGCGCGAGACGGGGCGAAAGCGCGAGGCTCTTGTCTAGGGCGCGCTGGGCGGCGTTGTTGTTGGCGAAGCTGAATTCCATTTCCGCCACCCGCGCCCAAGCGAAAGCAAAATGCGGGGACTGGGCAGATGCCTTGTGCGCCGCCTCCAGCGCGCCCTCCAGATTTGATTGCGCCTGCCGGGCGTAAGATTCCACCATCCACTCGCTGGCCGTCTTGAGCGATTCGCCACGCGAGGCGGGATGGCCCTGCACCGTCCCGACCATCTGACGCAGCGCGGCGGCGAGCGGCGAGGAAATGCCGTTCACGAGTTGCGTGGCCTGCACGGACTGACCCACGGCGAGCAGCGTGGCCGCGCGATAGATGCGCTCGGCTTCGGAGCCGGACGGGCGGTTTTCAGGGTAACTGGATTGCGCAGCAAGCAGATCACCGGCGCGATAGGCGGCCAGAGAATCAGCCAGTGCCGTTCGCTCCGCATCGCTCAAACCAATCTCGTCCACATCGAGAATCGCCGGGTAATAGAGCACCCATTGAATGATGCTGCTCGCTTCCAGCAGGGCGGTCCGGCGAGGCGGCTGGCCGACATCGACCACGCCCTGCTCACCCGGTGCGAGGCTGAGGCCGCCGAAGCTGTTCGTGAAGTCCACCGCGCCGTCGAGCAACGCGACCTCGGTGCGCCCGTTGTCCGCGACGAGGAGATGAAACTCCGTGCCGCGAATGGCCCCCGACGCGAGCGGCGTGCGGAACTCCACCGTGCCCGGACGTTCGCGATTAAAGAAGTAGGTGGAGCCTTTGTTCACCTCGAGGCTCGCGTTGCCCCCCTTTGCCTGTGGCGGACGAATCTCCAGCGTGGTCAGTTCATTCACGCGCAGCATGCTCGCGGCGGAGAGGCGAATAATGGCACGGCTGCGTGGGCCGGTGCGCACGCGGTCGCCGTGGTTCAACAGTTGGTTGGTGCTCCCGGCGCTCCACGCCGCGACGCCCGCGCGGGCCACTTCCACGCGTCCTTCCACGCCGAGCAGGCGGGCGGAATTGTCCGTGGCAGTTTGTGCCAGGCTGAGAGCGGTCGCGGCGATCAGGAACAGAATGATGAGGTGCGTTTTCAAATTGATTGCGGCCCTCAAGAGGGTTGCGCCTTGGGAAACAAGGACAGAGTGCATAAAGTTATCTCGCATGACAATGATGCGGACTAGCACGCGAACTGCCAGCCCGGTCCTGCGTCCAACCATCCGGTGCGCCGACGGTGATTCACCCGCATCTCCTCCGGTTATCGGCACGAACGGGTGAATTCATCACCCTGCCGCAAAATGATTCGCATGTTTGGGGCAGCGGGGATGGCCCGCGGTGTTTCGTCGCAGATTTATTTCGGCGCACCGCGAATTTTTCCCAAGTTCAATAACTCCAAGTGTCCATTTCCAGCCGTTCGTGTCCACGCGCGGGGCACTGTTGTCCCGTCTTGGAACAACTCAACCTTCGCGGATAAAATGCCGATGAGGGTTGAGCCGTTTGGTTTCCCGGTTGCTCTACACCGGTCAATCAGTTGTGAGAAGCCCGATGAAAAAAATGTTCCAGTTCGCCGCGCACGCCCTCGGGCTGGCGCTGGCCCTGACGTGGGGAAATCTTTCCGCCCTGGCCGCGCCCCTTATCTACCGCCAGCCGACGAACCAAGTGGTCATTCTCGGCAACAATGTCGCATTCACCGTCGGCGCGACCGGACTGCCGCCCGTCAGTTACCAGTGGCGGCATGAATTGGTGAACATCTTTCGGGGCACAAACGCCACCCTCGTGATCACGAACGCACAGCCCTTCGACGCCGGCAAATACACGGTCCTGGTCAGTGACTCGACCAGCGCCATCTTCAGTCAGCAGGCCATGCTCCTAGTAGTCATGCCCGTGGAGATTGTGGAGGCGCCCAGGTCGCAGACCATGACCGTGGGCGGCACGGCCTTGTTCTCCATCACCGTCACCGGTTCACCGCCTTTCCACTTTCAATGGATGTTCAACGAGCTACCCCTGCTGAATGCCACCAACGCTTCCCTGGTGCTCTCCAACGTGACGGCGGCGGTGGCAGGAAATTATTCCGTGCAGGTTTGGAACCCGGGAGACGTTCTCCTGAGCGCCCCGGCCACCCTCACGGTTTTGGAACCGCCCATCATCGTAACTCAACCGCTCAGTCAAATTGTCGTCGCAGGTTCGCCCATGA
>JAYVWQ010000367.1:0-7415 GCA_043785945.1 Akkermansia sp. | reverse complement strand
AGAAACTCCGTCGGGAAGCCGGCGCGGATTTTTCGGTGAGCGTGTGGAGAAGGGACTCTCCGGGGAGTGGTGTTTTCATAATGTTCGTTCTGCTGTTTTGTTTTGTATCGGACGGAAATTTTCAAGGGAGCGGGGTCATTGCGTGAGCTCGCGTTTTTGGCCGCTGCGCTCCACCGGGCGGCAAGGGACTGGCGCGGCGCGGAAACCACCGGAGTCTGCGTCAGGATTTCTTCGCGCGTGGCGGAACCCTTTGAACTCCGCGCCAGCGGATTCGCGCGCGGGTCCACGGGCTGCGCGTTGCTCGCCGACTCTTTTTCCTGCTGGGTGCGTGATTCCCTTTTCATAGACTTTGGGGAGTGCTCGCTAGTCCGCCATCGCGGTCAGCGGGGGAAAGCCGTGCTGCTCGCGACCAGGCGGGCCGTCGAATTTCTTGGAGGTCTTGTAAAGTTCAAAGCGACCGTCTGCCGCCGGCGTCGCGCAGCGCGCGCGCAGGGCCTGCATCGCCTCTGAAGTCATCGGCGTAAAGGCGCGCGCGATCTCCAGATTTTTGCGCAGCACTTCGAGGGAGTTCATGCCGCTGACCAGCGTGGCGACGGGAAGCGACATCACGTAAGTGAGCGCCTCCTTGGCGGTGAGCACGCCCTTCTTCACCGCGTCCGCCGTGCCGTTCAGGCTTTTCATGCCGATGGGCGCGATGCCGCGACGCGTCAGTTCCGGGAGCACCCGTTGCTCGAAGCTGCGGAACGTGGCGTCGAACGGGCCGAGCGGCATCTGGCAGGAGTCGAAGGGAAATTCATAGGCCAGCATCTTCAAATGGATGGACGGGTCTTTGTGCCCGGTGAATCCGACGAAGCGCACTTTGCCCTGCTGCTTGGCCAGCGCAATGGCTTCCATCACGCCGCCCTTCGCGAAGTGTAGATCGGGATCGTTGTCGTAGATCACCTCATGCACCTGCCACAAATCCAGATGATCGGTTTGCAGACGGCGCAACGATTCTTCCAGATGTTGCATCGCCATTTTCGCATCGCGCCCGTGCGTGCAAACTTTCGTCATCAGGAACGCCTGATCGCGCCGTCCTTTGAGCGCCGCGCCCATCCACTCCTCGCTGCGTCCATCGTGATATTCCCAGGCGTTGTCCATGAAGTTGACGCCCGCCTCCAGCGCCTCGTGTACGATGCAAACCCCCTCCGCCTCGGTCTTGCACTGACCAATTGCGTGACCACCTACGCCGAGAATGGATACTTGAACTCCCGTGCGGCCGAAGGCGCGGCGGGGAACCGTGCCGGCATTTGTGGTCGCGGGATTGTCCTGACCAACGGCGGGCGCGGGCAACAGTTTCGCGGCCGCCAGCCCCGCGCTCACCACGCCGAGGTGCTTCAGAAAACGCCGGCGGTCGGTGATCTCAAAAGGATTTTCCGCACTGGAATCGGTGCTCATAATTTTTCTCCTTTCATGTCGTTCTCCGCCACGACAAACCGAGCGCCAGCAGCGCGAGGGCGATGATGATGACCGTGAAACCTTCCGCGTGCGCGTGGGGCACGCCCGAGACATGGGCCAGCAAAGTCAGCGTCGTCATCGGTTCCTTTTTAGTGCGCGGCCAAGGCTTACTTGCGCACGATTTTCTTGAGGGTGGTGGGGAGCTTCGCACTCTTCGCCATCCCGGCGGGATGCAGGATCACTTTGGTCCAGCCGTCATCGCGGGCGTCGAAATGCTTGTAGGCGTCCGGCGCGTCATCGAGCGCGAGTTCGTGCGAGACGATCCACGACGGCTTGGCGCGTCCGGCGTGAATGAGTTCGCAGAGGTAACGGTTGTAGGCTTTGACGTTGGCCTGGCCCGTTCCGACCTTCTGCCCCTTCGACCAGAAGAGACCGAAGTCGAAGGCGAGCTTGCCTTCCTTGCCCAGCTTGTCCGGGCATTTTGGATCTTCCGGCACGAACACGCCCACCACGCCGATCCCGCCGGTGGCGCGCACCGACTTCACGAGATCGTTCATCGTGGCGTTCGGCACTTCGTGTCCGGCGGGATCGTGGCACTGGTAGCCCACACACTCGCAGCCGCGATCCGCGCCTTCGCCCTTCGTGAGTTCGAGGATTTGTCCCACTGCCGTGCCTTTGGAATAATCAATCGGGATGGCCCCGATCTTTTCCCCCAGCGCCAGCCGGTCGGGCTGGGAATCCACGATGAAGACTTTGCTCGCGCCTTTGATCATCGCCGAGTGCGCAGCCATCAGCCCCACGGGTCCGCACCCGTAGATGACGACCGACTCACCGGGTTTAACGCCCGCCAGTTCCGTGGCGTGCCAGCCCGTGGGGAAAATGTCGGACAACATCACGTAGTCTGTTTCCTTTTCCTGCGCGTCGTCGGGAAGTTTGAGGCAGTTGAAGTCGGCGTATGGCACGCGCAAAAATTCCGCCTGCCCGCCGCTGTACGGTCCCATGCCGGCGAAGCCGTAGGCCGCGCCCGCCGTGCCGGGATTCATGAACAGACACGCGCCCGTGAACCCGCGCTCGCAGTTTTTGCAGAAGCCGCAGGCGATGTTAAACGGCAAACAAACCCAGTCGCCGACTTTGATCCGGGCCACGGCGCCGCCGACTTCCACGACCTGTCCCAGATTTTCGTGACCGAGGATTTTTCCTTCTTCCACGTCCGTGCGTCCTTCGTACATGTGCAGATCGGAACCGCAGATGTTGGTGCTGGTGATCTTCACCAGCGCATCAGTGGGGCGTTCGAGTTTGGCGTCCGGCACGTTCTTCACGCGCACGTCAAGGGGACCGTTGTATATGAGAGCTTTCATTTTCTTTTTCCTGGGTAGTTCTTGGACATGACTGTTAGTCGCGCTCTTTCCAGACCGTCAGACGCAGGTGCGCGTGGCGGCATCGGCGGCGGTGGCCAGGGCCGTGGCGGCTGCGACAAATTCCGGAGTCTGGCCGGTGAACAGGCCGGAGTTCGCCAGAGCCGTGACCGTGGCGACTGCGCCCGCGTTTTCCGTTTTGCTCGGGCGCAACACCGAGGAGACCGGAAGTCCCGTGCTCAGAAATTTGCACGGCTTCGGCATCACTTGGAATCGTGCCGGGTTGCGGTTGAGCGCCGGGAAGTTCACCCCGCTGCTCGCACCCCGACGGCGGATGCCCTCCAGGGAAGTCTGGAACACGGCGAAATGATAAAACTCTGTCGGCCCGATGGACGAGAGGATCGCGACCGCATCCGGGCTGCTCACCTTGTTGAGCAGGTTTATGTAGAGGCTGCTGCCGCCCTGTTCGATCATGCCGAAGTGGAAGGCGGCCACCTGGGCAAACGTGGCCATGGCGGTGGGGCTGTTGCGGTTGCCGGTCGGGATGGCCGACTTGTTCACGATCTCCACAATCTGCGGGAACGTGTCGCCAAAGTCGGGATTGCCGGCGCCGCGATAGCGATTGTAGTAGCTCGTGTCCACGGTGAGGTTCGTGAGGCTGGTCAGCCGTCCTTTGTTTTCCGCGCCGCGGGCCGTGGAACTGGGCAGCGTGCGGAAGGGATCGAGGTTGACCGCTTCCTGACCAATCGAGACCAAATAGGCGTTGATCAGCGCCGCGTGACTGCACTCGTCCGCGAAGTCCTGACAGACGTATTCGGGCAGGCCCGCGTCAATCCGCCGCAGCGCCGCGATGAAGGGACGGTTGCCGGTCGCCAGTTCGCAGTATTGGCCCCAGAGATCACATTCGAGCAGTTCCGCCGCCGCGAGAAATTTCAAGATGGCGATGTCCCCCGCCGTCGGGTCGGGTCCAAGGACGCCCGCGAGGGAGCGAGAGGCCGGGGTCAGCAGACCGCCGCCCACGAGTCCTGCGGCCACGCTCATAAGCGCGCCCGATTTGAAGAACGAGCGTCGGCTGGAAGGCACCGCGCCGCCGGGTGGTTGCGGCCGGGGCACGGATGCAGGATTGGTTCGGAAACCAAGTTGCGTGGAGGGCTGCCCCGGTTCTGCCTGGGGTTCTGTTTCGAGTGATGTTGTTTTCATTTTTATTTTTTAATTCAGGAGTTTCAGCGCAGCCCACTCCTTCGAGCCGTGACCGGATTTTCTCCGGTCATTTTCAAAATTTTAGCCTCGTAATTCTTATGACCTCTATGGGGTGTACGTCTGCGGGGTGCTCACCCCATGCGCGAGTCTCGCGGCCCGGCTTAGAACGTGGCGCACCGTTTGCACCAGGGCATTCAGCAGGTAGGGCTTGCTCAGCATGGCCGCTGGTTTCAACGCGGGATGGCGGTCAAATTCTTCGATGGGCAGGCTGCCGCTGGCCATGATGACCGGCAGCGGAATGTTTTTGGCCCGAAGTTTTTTGAGCAGCTCCAGGCCGGTCAGGTTCGGCATGTGGTGGTCGGTGATCATCAGTTGGTAATCGCGGGCATGGAGCGCGTCCCAGGCGTTGGCTCCGTCTTCGGCGGTGTCCACTTCGTACCCTGAGCGCAATAACGCCATCGTGTTGAGTCGGCGGATGAACGCATCATCATCCACCACCAGCAGGCGCTCCGGCGGATTTCTTTGAACGTGTATTCCGGCGTGGGTCGGCCCGGGGACGACGGAGATGTTTGCGGAAAGCATGGGGAGAGGATTACGGGGGAAGCCGTGCCCGGCGCCATGGGGCGATGGCCCCATGCAATGAGAGGGAGAGGATCCGAACGACACTCCGTTGTCACCCGACTTGCCGCCGCGTGGTGAACACAATTCCTGCGGGGATTTTGTTGGGGACGTCATGAATCGGTGTGGCTTGCGAAGTCGTTTGAGATAGCAATGGGCGATGGCTCGCGATCCTCTGTGGCCTCTTTAGAAGACTCTCACGGGTGCCTGAACTTCCTTTCCGTGAATTTCCCCGCGCCATGCGCCCGTCGCGGGACGGTTTTCAATAAACTCTTTAAACCGTTGCAGGTCGCCCTTCACCCGCGCCGCCACCAGTCCGAAGGTATCGCCTAGATTTTCCGTGAAGCCTGCCGGGTCGTAAGTCAGATGCAAACGCACTTGAGTCTGCTCCTCTCCGAGCGCGGTGAAATTCACCCGCCCAGAATTTTTCGCCCCGCCTGTGCTGCGCCAGGCGATGCGCTGATCCGGAATCTGCTCGAAGATTTCCGCGTCCCATTCCTTGCTCTGGCCGCCAATCTCCGCCTTCCAGTGCAGTCGCTTGTCGTCGAGCTGCTTCACTTCCTTGACGCCTTCCATGAAGAGATGGAACTCCTCGAACTGCGTCCACTGGTTGTAAGCCCGGCTCACGGGCACGTTCACGGTAATGGTGTCATCGATGGTTTTCATGGTTTTGTGCCGGTGGAAAACGCCGGCTCGTCTTGGATTTTGTCTGTGTTGAAAGGATGGTTCGTCCCAGCCCGCGCGGGCTGGGGTGTCAGCGTCACTTGGCCGTGCTGCTCGCCTTCCTTGATCTTCGGCGTGGTGCCTTGCAGGACGGCTTTGAGTGCCCGGTAAAGATAGATGAGCCGGTTCTTGCCGGTGCTGTCCCAGTACTCGGCCCGTTCGCCGGTGAAATGAATCAGCACCAGGTTGGGGTCTTCCGCGCCGGCGGGGAACCACACTTTGAAGGCGGGTTTCCAAAACTCATGGATTATCGAGCGATTCCGTACCAGCGTGGCCCGTCCTGTCACGGTTACGCAACTGGTCCAGCCGTTTTGGGCAATGACTTGGGCGTGCGTGTCGGCCTCGATCTCCTTCACCTTGGCGGAGTCCTGGCCGGTAAAGAACCAGAGATCGCAGTTCTCATCCACGCGCGCCACGGCCATGGGCCGGGCGTGTCCGGCGGCGTCCTCGCCCTGAGTGAGCAGCACCACCGTATCGAAGTCCTGCAACTGCGTGCGGAGTTTTTCGATTTGATTTTCCATGCTGCGCCCTCGCTGGGTTTCTCACACCGACATGGCTTGCACATTTTCCTGATCGGCCGCCGGCTCGCTGATTTCGCCCGGCTCAACCTCCAGGTCGCTCTCCTCCCAGGCCTTGAAGCCGCCGTCCATTTCCACCACGGGATAACCGAGTCTGGCGAAATGCACCGCCGCCGCCGCGCCGAGATGGCAGACGTGGGAATAGCAGTAGAGGACGTTGGGCTTCTCCTTGCTCAAGCCTTCGGGCGCGTTCCACTTCTCGCGCGGCAGGCTGATCGCGCCGGGGATGTGGCCGTCCTCGAAGTCCTCTCTCGCGCGCACATCCACGATCACGAAGTCGGTGTGGTTTTCGATTTGCGCGTTCAATTCCACCGGGCCGGTGGTGAAGGACATTTTATTTTCAAAAAATTCGCAGGCTCGGGCGGGATCGTTTTTCTTCAATGGTGTGTTCATGTTTTTACTGGTGGTTGGGTTGCGCGTGGAGCGCGGCAGTGTGCTTGAACGCCTTCTTTAACTGGCTTGCGGCGAACTGAGTCGCGTCGCGGCTCTCCTTCAGCACCGCGCCCATGCCGAAAAACTCATGGGTCACGCCGCTGTAGTTTTTGGCATCCACTTTCACTCCGGCGGCTTTGAGCTTCTGGGCCAGCATCTCGCCGCCGGAGCGCAGCGGATCAATTTGCGCCGTGATAATTGTGGCCGGGGGCAGGCCGCGCAGGTCGGCGTGCAGCAGATCGATGCGCGGGTCTTTCGCGTCTGACGGGTTTTTAAGTTCGTGTCCGGCGAACCAGATCATCATCGCCTGGTTTAACGGCTTGGCGTGGGCATTCTCTTTGAAGCTCGGCGTGGTCATGTCCGTGCCCGTCACGGGATAGATGAGCACCTGATGCACCGGGAGCGGCACCTTGCGCTCCCGCGCGGTCAGCGAGATGGCCGCCGCCATGTTGCCGCCGGCGCTTTCACCGGCCACGGCGATGCGCTGAGGATCACCATTGAAGGAAGCTGTGTTCGCGCGCACCCAGAGATAGGCCGCGAAGGTGTCGTCGTGCGACGCGGGAAAGGGATGCTCCGGCGCGAGACGGTAGTGCGTGGAAATCACCACGGCCCCCGCGGCATTGGCCAGCGCGCGCGGCGAGGAATCATACACGTCGAGATCCGCGATGACCCAGCCTCCGCCGTGAATGTAGAGCACCACGGGAAATGGCCCGGTCCCCGCCGGCGTGTAGATGCGAATCGGAATTTCACCACCCGGTCCCGGAATAGATTTGTTCTCCACCTTCGCCACGGTTTCCGGCGCGGTGCGCTGGCCGCGCTGCTGGAGCAACGCCTTCACCGCATCTGCCGGCGTGGGCTGCTGGCGCGCCTCGCGCGGCGTGAGCTGCTCAATGGGTTTTCCACCCAGACTCGCGAGTTGATCGAGCACGGCCTGCATCGGCTTGCCGGGCTTGGGAGGATCGTGGGCCGCGAGCAGCATCCCGATGGGCGCGACCAGGGCGGCGGAGAACAGAATGGTTTTCATGGTGCGTAGTTTCATGGCGAATCCTCTTAGAGCCGTACTGGGTCGGAG
>JAYVWQ010000366.1:0-5599 GCA_043785945.1 Akkermansia sp. | reverse complement strand
AGCGCCTCGTTCACGCGGTGGACGGAGAGCAGCAGCGAGCCGGGGAAGATGTGCTTCTGAATCCAATCCACGTTCCGGCGCAATGAATCGTAGCGCGTGTCGGGACAGGTGATCATCTGCACGCCGAGCAGGCCGTCCTTCTTCAACAACTCATGGCACTTGGCAAAATACGTTTCCAGATAGGCGTCTCCGACGGCTTCGAGCATTTCGATGGAAGCAATCTTGTCGAACTGACCTTCGAGCAGCCGGTAATCCATCAGCTTGACCTCCACGCGGTCGGCGAGACCTTCCTTTTGAAACACTTGCTGCGCGTATTGGAACTGCTGTTCGGAAATCGTGACGGTCGTGACACGAACCCCGTAATGCGTTGCCGCGTGGCGGCTGAAACCGCCCCAGCCGCTACCGATTTCCAAGACGTGCTCACCCGGTTTGAGCCTCAGCTTCTGGCAGAGCCGGTCGTACTTCGCGATCTGCGCCTGCTCCAAAGTTTGCTCCGGCGTGGTGAACAGCGCGCTGGAGTAGGTCATCGTCGGATCGAGGAACAGACGGTAGAGATCGTTGCCGAGATCGTAGTGCTCCTGAATGTTCCGCCGGCTCGTGCCGAGGCTGTTGGGCCGCAGCAGATGCTGGATGCGGTTGTATTGACCGAGCAGGTTGATGAGAAATTTCTTGCCGCGCGAGCCGGACATGCTGGGGGAGTTCTCGACGTTCAGGATGAACCACGAGATGACCCGCGTGATGTCGTCGGTGTCCCAGTCGCCATCGACATACGCCTCGCCGAAACCAACATCGCCGAACAACACGCAGCGTTTGAAAAAGCCCCAATCGAGCACGCGCACGCTGGCCTGAATCGCCGCGTCCGGCTGGCCGATGATGCGCCGCGTGCCGTCGGGCAATTCGAGACGCAGACAGCCAAGCGTCATCTGCTCCAGTGCCTGCATGACGGCGCGCTGATAAAATGCGGCCGGCTTGGGCGCAGACTTCGCAGCCAGCGGATCGTTCAGGGCGATGGTGGATGTTCGGTTCATTTGGACCTCGGAGAGAGTGTGGGATGCGGACGCAGAACGCCGGATTGCAGCGCGGGATTGTCCGCCTTGCGGTGGAGCGGCACGCGTTTGAGCCAGAGCACGAACGCGTGCCAGTGAATCAGGGCAATGACCTTCAACGTGACCAACGGATACTTGATCGTGAACCACAGCAGCCGCGCATTGCTCAAGGCGGCGCGTGTGCCGGTCAGCGTACTGAGAAGAACTTTGGCGTCGCCATCGCGGTCGTCGATGCGGATGTCGAGCTTGTCGCCGGGGATGCGGAGTTTGAAATCGAAGCCCAGTTCCAAACTGGAAAAGGGCGAGACGTAGAAATGTTTGGGCGTGAGTTTTTGGAAAACTTTGCCGTCTCGCAGTTCCTCGGACCGCAGCAGAAACAGTTTCATTTCCCCAAACGTGTTGCCCACTTCCGCGATGGCGCAAAGCGGCGCGCCCGCCGGATCGAAGCAGTAGTAAATGGAGACGGGATTGAAGATGTAGCCCGCCACACGCGGCAGCGTGAGCAGCATGATGCGCCCGCGCGGATCGAAGGAGATGCCGTTCGCAGCGAGGTAGTGAATGACTTGGACTTTGAGATTCCGTGGCCGGTTCAGCGAGTCTGACGATTCACCCGCTGTCAACAGTTCTTTCCCCCTCACCCCAGCCCTCTCCCCAGGGGAGAGGGAGACAGTCAGTCCGCGCTTCGGCAAAACGAGCGCGCCCGTCTTGTCGAAAGCTGGATGCGACTCTCCCTCTCCTCCGGGGAGAGGGCCGGGGTGAGGGGAAACACCGCGTGGCGACTCGGATGATTCGCCCGCTTGCGAAACTCCCGTCGATGATCCTGACGCGCCCGTGGGCAGATGATCGTCATCGCGAAAGGCGTAGAGGTTTGCGCGATTGCGGCTGAAGCAGCGGACGGCGCGGGCCACGGCATCGAGTTCATCCAGATCGAGGTAGAACATGAAAATGTCGTGGCGGAAGTGGTGCTCCTTGGGCGCGAGCCGGTGGTGCATGACGGAACATTCGTAGAGGCAGGAGTTCATGCCCAGATTCCGGGTGCGAGCAGGCGCGAGAGGTTCAGCGCCGACGTGAAGGCGTCCTCGTGGAAGCCGTAGCGAAAGTAGCTGCCACAGAAAAAAACACCCGTCATGCGTTCGTTCAACCGGGGCAGTTCCCGCTGCGCTCGCATCGTACCCAGGCTGAAAACCGGGTGCTCGTATCGGATACGCCGGAGGATGGTTTCTGGACGCACAGCATCTGCGCCGTTGATGGAGACAAAATAATTCTGCCGCTCAGAGACGCCTTGCAGACTGTTCATCCAATAGATCGTCGAGGGGGAAATTTTTCCGGCGCGGTCGAAGTCGATGCGGTAGTTCCAAGACGACCAGCAGAGGCGCGTCCTCGGCATCACCGAGGAATCCGTGTGCAGGAGGGCGGTGTTCGGCTGGTATTTGAACTCGCCGAGCAGCGCGCGTTCGGACTCGTCGGCATCGGCGAGCAGCCTGAGCGACTCGTCGGCGTGACAGGCGAGGATGACGCGGTCGTAGCTCTCGGTGCGGCCCGTCGAGTCGGTCACGGTCGCTTGACCAGCGGTGCGACGAACGGCGACGGCCCCGTTCCGCAACTGCACGCGCTCGCGAAACGGCGCGGTGATTTTCTCCACGTAAGTCTTCGCGCCGCCCGTCACGGTCAGCCACGGATGCTGCGTGTGCAGGCCGAGGAAGCCGTGGTTGTGAAAGAAGCGCAGCAGGGCCACGGCAGGAAATTCCAGCATCAGCTCCGGCGGCGTGGACCAGACGGCGGAACCCATCGGTACAAGATAGAAGTTAAGGAAGTCGTGGCCGTAATTTCTCTGCCGCACGTAATCACCAAGACTGAGCGAGTCGAACTCCGTGGAGTTGAGAGCCGCGACCGCTTCGCGATTGAAACGGTTGATCTGTAAAACCATCCGCCAGAATCGAGGCCGGAGGAGGTTGCGGCGCTGGGCAAAGAGGTGATTCAAACTGGAGCCGCTGAATTCCAGGCGCGTGGACAAATGCTGCACGCTGAACGACATGGGCGCGGGCTGCACGCGCACATCCAGCTCGCGAAAGAGCCGCGTAAGATTCGGATACGTGACTTCGTTATAAACCATGAAGCCCGTGTCGATGGGCATGGGCACGCCGCCTTCCTCGACGACAACCGTGTTGGTGTGCCCGCCCGCGTAATCGTTTTTCTCGTAGAGCGTCAGGTCATAATGCGGATGCAGAAAGTAAGCGCAGCCGAGTCCCGCGATGCCTGTGCCGATGATGGCGAGCTTCTTTTTCACGGACGACCGGAGGACGAGCGGAGCGCGCGTGACGGTCGGACGCGCTGCGGCGCGGGAGAGACGCGCTCCGTAGTTTGCTGGTAGGCCGAGTGAGGCACCGGGCGGAGGTCCCAGATCACGCCAGTCCACGACATGGCTTTCAGCACGTAGTAGGAGATGTCGATTTCCCACCAGTAAAAACCCTGACGAGTGGAACTCATGTAGCGGTGATGATTGTTGTGCCAGCCTTCACCCAGGGTGATGAGCGCGAGGAGAAAACTGTTCCGGCTGTCGTCCTTGGTTTCGTAGCGCCGTTTGCCCAAAACGTGCGCGACGGAATTGATGGAGGACGTGGCGTGGAAGAGCAGGGTGGTGCTGATGAAAAATCCCCAGACCAGCATCTGGCCGGCCGTGACGCCGAGCGCGGGATAAAACGCGTGGAGAAGCTGTCCTACTCCGGCGAGCAGGATGGCTAGGGCCAGGGGAATCACCGTATCGAAGCGATTTAAGAAAACGAGTTCGGGGAACTTGGCCAAGTCGCGCACCTGCGAATAGTCGGTGGGAAAATTGCGCGCGCTGGTGATCCAGCCGAGGTGCGCCCAGAGGAACCCGTGTTGTTGAGGCGAATGAGCGTCTTCGGCGCTGTCAGAATGTTGATGATGGTGGCGATGCTGGTAGGTCCACCAGAGCGGACCGCGTTGCGCGGCGGACGCGCCGAGCACGGCGAAGAGAAACTGCGCAAACCGCGAAGTGTGAAACGTGCGATGTGAAAAATACCGGTGATAAAACCCGGTGATGGCAAACATTCGCACCAGATACATCGCCACCGCCGCCCCGACTGCCGTCCAACTCCAACCGACCAGAAAAACGCCGAGGCAGCCCGCGTGCAGAAAAAGAAACGGTACCGTCCGGAGCCATTCCACCTTGTCAGGCTTGGCCCGCATGGCTGCCTGGTCATGTCCAAAATCGGCGTCGAACCACTGCATTACCGAAGCCCGGCTGGCCTGAATTGCTGATCGAAAACGGCTCATAATTTTGGACACGGACTCGGCCCCGGCTGATTTTTTCCTGCTGCGCCACCTTCTCTACGCGGGGAGGAAGCGATTGGACGCATGACTTTTGCCACCTCGCGCGCGCACCGTAGGGGGCGAGTTCCCCCGCCGCAACCCGTGCCCTTTCTGAACCGGCTCACCAGAAACGGAGGGCGAAATCCAAAAAACGACCTCTACTGGGTCGGTGAGTAACGGGTAGGGCGCAGGTAGGTGGATTTCACACCCGCCATGCCGCCTTCCGTGAGTGAACCGCCGGCTTTTTTCTCCGACGCATCTTTGGCTTTCACCCAAGCCGCATCTTTGCGGAAGGACTCGAACGAGGCCAGACCGGCCGCCTGACTCTTATGCGCCAGGATGTAGATCAATTTCCGGTCCGCGCCTTTTTGGTCCGCGCTCAGATGCCAGTAACCGACGTTCTGCATGCCGTGCTTGGTGAAAAGGGCCAGGGTGTGGTCGCGGAAACGGGCGTCAAGGTTCGCGAGGTGACCTTCCGAGGCCGTGTATTCGCGTAACTCAAAGACGCGGTCTGGTTCTGACTTCGACGGCTTGATGGCGGGGGAGAAGTCTGCGGCATCCATGAATTGTGAGACCACTTTATTGACGAGCTTGCCGTTCACTTCGGACGCCTTTTGCGCGGCCTTCCATTCCGGGTCCGCCCCGAAGGCGGCGAAGGATTTATCGCGGGCGGCGCGACTCGGGAAGGCGAGGATGTAAACGAGGCGGTTCTCGTCATTATCGAGCGGCACCCAGTAGCCGATGTTTTCCATGCCGTGCTTCTCGAAGAGCTTCACGGTGTGTTCGCGGAAGCGTTTGTTCAAGTCGTCCAATTTGCCGGGCGCGGCGTAATAGACACGCATCTCATAGCAGCGCGTGTCTTTCACTTCGGCGGCATTGACGAGGGTGCCGGCTGCCAGCAGCGCGGCGGAAAGGGTTAAAAATGTGTTCATGCGGACATGGCAGGGCAAATCAGCGCGGCAGTCAAAGGGAAAGAACACCGCGACCGCTTGGACCCCCCAGGCGAGCTTCGCTTCAGGACTAGCCCGCCAGCGCGGGAGTCGCCTGCTCCGCCGCCGTTAGGGACCGGATCAGGCCGAGCATTTCTTCGATGTTGATCGGTTTGGGCAGGAAGGCATCGGCCCCCGAACCGTCGAAGCGGCCCGGCCCGTGGCCGCTCATCAGCACAATGGGAATGTGCGCGGTGACCGGATCGCGGCGCAGGGCTTCGATGACTTCCA
>JAYVWQ010000365.1:0-3839 GCA_043785945.1 Akkermansia sp. | reverse complement strand
GTTGGCGCGCACCGCCTCGACCTCGCCGATGATGTTCGTGGGCAGCACGTATTGCTTCCAGAGCAGGCCGACGCAGATCATCACCACGAGGAACGTGACAATGGGCAGGGTCTGGATGCGAAACTCGCGCCAGCGTTGCGCCGGGGGTGTGGGGATGGGTGTTAATGTGTCCATGTTAATGCTTAAACTTCAGATTCGTCCTCGGCCTGCATGCTGGTCACGCGCGAGACGCCGCTCGTGGCGCGCAGTTCCGTGATCATCTCCTCCATGCGGTTCGGATCGCGCAGCAGCAGGCGGTAGGAAAGGTCGGTCCCCTCGTAGCCTTCATGCGAGCGCTGGCTGGCGCAGAGCGTCCGGCGGCTGTGCCGGTGCAGGGTGCGGGTCAAGGCCTGCAACTCCGCCAGCGGCAGCGCCCAGTGCAGGTTGACAATGACATCGTAACGATGCCGGCTGCCAAAAGAGGTCGTCCACAAATACATCATGCCGATGGACATGAAGGCACAGCCCATGATGGCGGTGGTAAATTTTTGCGAACCGCAGGCCAGCCCGATGACCAGCACCGTGAGGATGTAGGTCGTGTCCAGCGTGTCGCGCAGAATGTTGCGGAAGCGCACAATGGCGAATACCGCCATCATGCCAAAGGCGGTGATGAGGTTGTTGGAGAGCACGCCCATGACGATGGAGACAATCGTGGGCATCACCACCAGCGCGTTCACAAACGAACGCGAGTAGGAAAGCCCGGAATGGGTGAGCATATAAACCCACGCGATGATGTGGCCCATGGCAAAGGCCAGCAACACCCCCAGCGCCAAGGCCGGGAAATTCGTCGCGGCCATACCGTAGTCGCCGTTCATCAAACCCGAAAAAAATGAATCCAACATATTACAACAAATTCACACGCAACTTCGCGGTCTAACCGGCTTTGGCCGGATTGACCCTCCTTGCATCGGACGTTTCCCCAAAAAACTTTTGTCCCCACTCCACTCGCCGTTGCCGGATGGGGTTGATTTACTCCACCCATCCATGCGTCAAACCCGTAGATTGTTCGGTGGGCACCCGGTGTTTTTCTCTGAAATGGATCAACATTGTCAAGCATCCGGCACATGTCGGGTGCGATTAGAGAAGTGCGGGCCAATAAAGTGGGTCAGGACGGTTCGGGCCGCAACCCTAGGCCCGTTCCACATCGGCTGCGTCCGCTGGGAACACAGGGCAGAGAAGCCCTGTGAACCGTTTGGCGGGAAGCCTGACCCACTGGTCCGATCCAGCTTTGCGACCCACACCCGCCGATGGAGAAGTCGCGGAAGCTGAAAGTAAAATCCCGCGCCGCACCCTCCCTTCATCCGAGTCCTTTCGTCCCAGTCGCAAACGTGACCTTCCGGATGGAATGGGATTTTCATGGCGTGTCGGTCAACGATACGGGGTGGAGCTTGGTCCGTTGGAGGATCGCTTTTGGGCCGGGTGGGAGCCTGCCGTGGATAGTCTGGTACCGCTCCATGTCCCCATTGCTGGCCGCAGTGCGCGGCTGCGGATTTCTGGACAAGCCGCCGGGCCGGAAGGTCGCGCGTTCACCCGGTTGCTTCCGCTTCGGAGTGGTTTCCCGGAAAAAGGGCTTTCTATTTTTACAGGAACTCTCTAACTTCCAGTGAACCCAGACAAAACCCGTTTATTCCATGTTCACCAAAAGAATATTATGCGTCGTTGGTGCGGCGCGTCTTGCGTGAGCGTGGAAGCAGCGGCAATCAAAAGGGAAAAATTATGCGTGCAAGTTGTTTCAAAATATCAATTCTAGCCCTGCTTATTGGTGCGTTTGCCGGTCAACCCACCACATCTGGCGCTGCCACAGTCCTGCCGATCGGCCAGTCGTGGAAATACATGATTCCAACCGACAATATGTTCTGCCTGGCGGCTGGCTGGGAAGCTGCGGGGTTTGACGATTCGGGTTGGTCTTCAGGACCGGGCGGGTTCACAGGCGGTGAAACTACCGCAGCCACCGTAACATCGCTCGCGGGTTGGCTGAACACATCCACTTTGCCCGCGCCCACGGCCTTGGGCGGCCGGCCCTACTACTTTCGCACCCACTTCACGCTTGGCTCCACCAATGACCTGTCATTGATCTTCACCAACCGTATTGACGACCAAGCGGTCTGGTACATCAATGGTGTTCGCGTCTGGGACCTGAATCATCCTAACCTTCCAGAAGTCTGTGTTCCTGGTGGAGCCGGCGGCGGGGAAGCGACCACGAACTACATATTCTCGCTTACGCCGGCGCAGTTGGGCGGCATCATCAACCCCAATGGCGACAATGTGCTGGCTGTGTCGGTGCATCAGAATGGCCCCGGCAGTTCCGACATGGTATTTGCCACTGCGGTGGCGAGTGCCGTCTCGGCTCCGCCCACCATCGACTACCCTTCCAGCAGCCTGACCAACCGGTCTGTTGCTCAGTGCATCGGTTCGACCACCCTGAGTGTGACCGCCAGCGGCTCTCCGGCACCCACTTATCAGTGGACTCATGCGGGCACCAATTTGCCCGGAGCCACTGCGGCCACTCTCGCGATTAACAATGCACAACCTGCCCAAGCCGGAACTTACCAAGTCATCGTTTCCAACGTGAATGGCGTTGTTACCAGCACGCCCGCCACTGTGGTGACCGTCATCGCTGACACGACTCCACCGACGGTGCGTTATGTTTACGCCGGTGCCAACCTGACGAACGTCACCATCGTTTTCAGCGAAGCCATCGATATCGTGACCCCGAGTCTTGGAGACATGAGGGATGTCAATTTGCAGATCACCGATACCAATACTCTGGCCATCGTGACTATCCTTGATGTCGTCCCGCTCGCGGGCAATTTGGGCTATGTGCTGCACACGGATCCTTTGAACCCCTCGCATGGTTATGAAATCTACGTCTCGGCCAGCCAAGACGCCTGCGCTAGCCTCCAGATGACTGATGTCACCGTCCCGGTTTATTCTTTCCATTCCACGCCGCTGCCGCTCGGCGGTACCTGGCGCTATCTGGACAACGACATCGACCCTGCCGCCAATTGGCCGCAAAACGCCTTCGACGACAGTCTTTGGTCCTCCGCCGCAGGTCCCTTCGATTCAAAACGCAACGCTGGCGGGCCGGGCATCAACTGCCGCCCCGGTGGAGTGATGACGAACTACTTCACCGACGGCACCTTCACCGTTCCTGAAACGTGCATCCTTCTGACCTCCCCGGTGTCAGGAACCAATCTCGTCACCGCCTACTTCCGCGCGCACTTCAACTACACGGGCAACACCAATGCCACGATCCTTGAATTAAGCGGCAAATTTGACGATGGCGGTGTCGTTTATCTGAATGGCATCGAGTTGGTCCGCTACGGCATGGCGGCGGGGGTCGTCACGGACGCCACCTTTGCCACGCGCGGTGGGGGAGATGCGGATCGGGAGGATGTTTCCCGGTTCTACCTGCCCGCGTTGCTGCGCTCTGGCGACAACGTCATCGCCGTTGATGTGCATCAGGCTAACCTGACCAGCAGCGACATGACCATGGGCCTGACCGTGAATGCTCTCACACTTGTGCAACTGGCGACTCCCGCCCGCCTGCGCATCGTTGAAGTCGGCGCCAATATCACCATCACTTGGACTGGCGGCGGCACGTTGCAAAGCTCCACGGACATCAGCAGTCCGGCTAACTGGGCCAATGTGGTGCCTGCCGCGACCAGCCCTTACACCACGTCGGCGGCCGGAGCGAAAAAGTTCTACCGCGTCACGGTCCCTTGAACTCCCAGACCATTTAATAACGAAACACGAAAGGCTCCCGGCAACGGGAGCCTTTTTTGATTTTGAATTATTCC
>JAYVWQ010000364.1:0-3453 GCA_043785945.1 Akkermansia sp. | reverse complement strand
GTTCTGCCGGACCACGAGGGCCGGCGCGGTGAGCAGGGTGCAGGTCGCCGAGGTGGTGGAAGTCGCAACCACGCCAGCGCAGGTGTTGCTGCCGCGCGCCGTCACCGTGCTGCTTACGGAGCAGGCGTTGGCCGGTGAGACAAAGGTGGCGGTGAAGTTGGCGGAGGCACCCGGCGCAAGACTCGCCACCGTGAAGACCGTGCTGGGCGAAGCCTGGTTGTTCACGACGGTCACATTGATGAGCGCGACGTTGCCGGGATTGCTGACCGTGCCGGAGAAGGTGATCGAATTGCCCGTCACAACCGGCACGGCCGGACAGTTCAAGGCAACGGTGATGAGCGGGGTGCCCGAGACGGCACAGGTGGCGGACGCCGCACCGGTCACGAGGAGGCCGGAGCAATTGTCATTGCCCCGCGCGGTGAGAGTGGAAGTGATTGAGCAGTCGGTGCCGGCCGGGACGGAATAACTGCCGGTGAAGTTAGTGCTCGCGCCGGGAATCAAAATGGCCGCCGTGAAAAGCGGTGTGGCACCGGTGCGATCATTCGTCACCACGATGTTCGTCAGGGCGATGTTGCCCGCGTTGCTGACCGTGCCGCTGTAACTGAGCGTGCCGCCGGGACTGACCGGGCTGGACGAGCAGTTCTGCGTGACGACGATGCGCGGGTTCGTCGCCAGCGTGCAGGTGGCCGACGCGGAACTGGAAACCACGGCCGCAGTGCAGTTGTCCCGGCCGCTCGCGTTCACCGTGCTGCTGACTGAGCAGACGTTGAGCGGGGCCGTGAAGCTCGCGGTGAAATTGGCCGAGGCTCCGGGCGCGAGGCTTGCCACCGTGAAGACATTCGTGGGCGAGGACTGGCTGTCCGTGACGGCGACGTTGTTCAGCGTGACGTTGCCGGAATTGCGGACGGTGCCGGTGTAGGTGATCGGCCCGCCATTGGTGGCGGCGACCAGCGGGCAAGCCAGCGTGACCGCAATGGCCGGGGCCGTAGTGATGGGACAGGTGGCCGAAGCAGTGTTCGTGACCCCGGCGCCCGTGCAAGCATCGCTGCCGCTGGCGCGCACTCCGGTCGTGATCGTGCAAGCATCCAGCGGCACCGTGAAGGTGCCGGAGTAATTCGCGGATACGCCGGGCGCGAGTGACGCCACGGTGAACACCACGGTGTTCGCCGCCGGACGGTCGCTGACCACCACGACGTTGTTCAAAGTGATGTTGCCGGAATTGCGGACCACGCCGCTGTAGGTCGAGCTGCCGCCGCTCACGCCGGGGGTGATCGGGCAAACTTCCGTGACCGTGATGCCGGGCGTGGTGGTGATGGCGCAGGTCGCGCTGGCCGTGTCCGAAACCGGGACGCCGCACTCCGTGAAGGCGCTGGCCGTGAGCGTGTCCGTGACGGAGCAGTTCGTCGGCGCGGCATAGCTGCCAGTGAAGGTGGCAACTTCGCCCGGCGCGAGGAAGGCGCGGGCGAAGACCGTGGTGCCGGGCACCGGTTGATTGTTCAACACGACGATGTTCGACAGCGTGATGTTGCCGGTGTTGCTCACACTGCCGGAGAAAGTCAGCAGTTGTCCCGGCGCGGTCGGGCCGGCGGGACAAACCTTGGTGACTTTGAGTCCGGGCGTGAGAATGGCGGAGCAAGTAGAACTGTTGCTCGAAGTCACGGTGCGGGGAATGGCCGTGAACTGGTCACGCCCAGAAGCCACGATGGTCGCCATGCTGGGCTGGCAGGGATTGTCCGGAATGTAGCTGCTGGTAAAGGCCACGCCTTGTCCGCGCAAAAGATTGGTCGGGGCGAAAACCGGGAGTGTCCGGCCGCCGACGAAATTCGTCACCGCCACGCCGACCAGCGTGTTGTTGCCGCAGTTCGTAATCGTGCCGTTAAAAATAATCGCGCCATTCTCTCCAACGCTCGGGATGCACTGCACCGTGAGTGCGATGCAGGGCTGGCTGACTTCCGTGTTCACCCCTTGGAAGGCGCCCCCCGTGCTGGGGGTGTCATTCTGGAAAATCGTCGCCGTGTCTTGCGCCGTGGCCCGCACCGAGCCATCTGGAAGAATGTCCTGGGCGCGCACCACATAGCTCACCACGTTGCTATAAAAGTCCGACTGGGTGTGGGAGAGATACCTCCGCACCAGGGTGAGGGGATGAATCACTCCGTCCGGCGTCGTGACCGAGGCCTGAATGTTCGACGCGTCGCAGGAGATGGGATTGCCGGGGATGCCATTGAACACACTCACGCTGTAGGTCAGCGTGTCGCCGACATGCACGTCCGCCGCGGAGGTGAACAGGCTGATGCCGATGGCGCTGCCGGCGCAACCCGGCGGCACGCCCTGCGCGCGGGTCTGGGTCGGGCCGAGGAGCAGGAAAACAAAAGCCACGAGCAGCGCCGCCCCACGCCACGGTCCCACGCGCTCGCGCCCGCGAGCCGCCGGAGGTTGAAGGAGCGCATTTGATTTTGGATTTCGGATTGTCGTTTGCATGGTTTCGTTTTTTTTGCCTCTGGATCGGCGTTTCCCCATGAACATGTCGAACTGATCCTGTCTGGGTTGATTCGTGATCTCGAAAGCGGTTTCTGCTTTTTCAGCGGCGAGACGTTAGGCACAGGCCGGGCGGCGGGGTATGGGGTGTTCCACTGTGGGGTCTTCACCCCACGGGAGGGGAGGCGAAGGGGCTGAAACTCAAAGGTCTCATCCCACCGGGCTACGACCAGCGGATGTCATGCACGCGCCCCTTGTAAGGCCAGTCCTCGATGCGCGTGACCAGTCCCTTGCGGATTGGATTCTCCTGCACGTAGAGCCATTTCTGCGCGTAGCTCTCGCCATCGCGCAGACGATAATGCCAGCCGCGCGACTGAAATTTCCAACCGGCGTTCCCATGCTTCCGGCGAAACTCGCGCTTCCAATAGGTGATCCACGCCTCGATGGTGAACTTCAGGTCGCTCGGCGCGCAGAAGCAATTCAGGTGGTCCGGCATCAGGAGATAATCGCTGATCAGCCACGCCGTCGCTTCGAGCCAGGTCTGATGGATGAGTTGATGCGCCTGCGCGTTGGCCAGCCAGGGCTGACGATCCTCGGTCGTCACCGTCAACAACACCCAGTTCGGCCCGCCGAGCTGCACATGCACACCCGACGCAGGAAGCTTCCGCCCCACATCCTCAAATGGCGCATCGCCGTCGTTCATGGGCCATGAAGTTGAAGGCGTGTCGAAACTCCGTCGAGCTTGAATCGTTGGTGGGGTGAGACTCCGTCGAACCCTATCTGCCGACGCAGGAGGCGCGAGCCAAGCGAGCATCTCCGGCGAACGTGACCGCAAAGGGAAGATGCTCGCTCTGCTCGCCTCGCTGCGCTCGAAATGGTGCTCGACAGAGTCTCGCCCCACCACACGCCATTACCCCTCACGACGTGCGAGCGCGCCGCGAATCCGACGCTGCGATGGTGCCATTTACAAATACAAAA
>JAYVWQ010000363.1:0-4427 GCA_043785945.1 Akkermansia sp. | reverse complement strand
GTTCACCTTCTGGACGCTGATCGGGCTGGCCTTCGCGGGGCAGCTTTATCTGTCGCGCGCGCAGCTCGGCAGTCCGGTGCCGTGGTCGTTCGCCGCCGGACACGCGTTGGCGGACTGGTATGTGTTCGCGCTGCTCTCGCTCCCGGCGCTCTGGCTGGCCCGGCATTTTTCCCTGGGCGACGCGCACTGGACACGCAACCTGCTCGCGCATCTGGCGGCGAGCGCGCTCTTCTCGCTGGCGTGGATGGTGGTGCGCTCGCAGGTCGAAGTGTGGTTGAGTCACGGCGAAGTGACGCTGGCCGCCGCCTTTAACCGCGCACTGGTCACGACCTTTTTCTACAACCTGCTTATCTACTGGGTGATTATCACGGTGGGCTACGCGTTCGATTATTACCGCAAGTTCAACGAGCGCGAGCTGCGCGCCGTCGAATTGGAAAAGCGCCTCACGCAGGCGCGCTTGCAGGCCCTCCAAATGCAGCTCAACCCGCACTTTCTCTTCAACACGCTGCACGCCATCTCCGCGCTCATGCACCAGGACGTGGAGGCGGCGGACAAGATGCTGGTGCGCCTGAGTGACCTGTTGCGCCATGCGCTGGAAAGCACCGACACGCAGGAGGTGCCGCTGCGGGAGGAGATTGATTTCCTCCGGCGCTACGCCGAGATCGAGCAGACCCGTTTCGGCGACCGGCTGAAGATCACCATGAACATTCCGCCGGAAGTGGCCGACGCGCTGGTGCCGAATCTCGTCCTGCAACCGCTCCTCGAAAACGCCATCCAGCACGGCATCGAGCCGCACGCGCGGGCCGGGCGCGTCGAACTCACGGCCGCGCGTCAGGATGGTTCCCTGCTCCTCGAAGTGCGCGACAACGGCGGCGGGCTGCCGCACGGGAAGATTGCCGAAGGCATCGGTCTGTCCAACACTCGCGCCCGCTTGAAACAACTGTACGGAGAGCGCCAGTCGTTCACCCTGGCCAATGCAGAGGGCGGCGGCGTGGTGGTTTCGGTGGTGATTCCGTTTCACACCCAGCCGCGATGATCATTCCCAAGTATCCATTCATCCGGTCGGTGAGCTTGAAACGCGATGCTGTGCCGAGCTTCAAGCGTTACCCTTTCAATCTGCCTTGCGTCGCCGGGCTGACACAGTTGGAGCTTCATCCGGCGGTGACGTTCTTCGTGGGCGAAAACGGATCCGGCAAATCGACCTTGCTCGAAGCCATCGCGGTGAAGTTTGGTTTCAATGCCGAGGGCGGCAGCAAGAACTTCAACTTCAGCACCAGGGAGACACACTCGGAACTGCACGATTATCTTTTCATTGATCGTGGAATCGCGCGCGCAACGGACGGTTACTTCCTGCGCGCGGAAAGTTTCTACAACGTGGCCAGCCAGGTGGATGACCTCGGCGCTGGTGGCTATGGCGGCACGTCCTTGCACGAACAATCCCACGGCGAAGCTTTCCTCGCGCTGATTACCAATCGCTTCCAAGGCGAAGGCGTTTATCTGCTCGACGAACCCGAGGCCGCGCTTTCGCCGCTGCGGCAGATGAGCGTGCTGAGTTACCTGCATCGGCTGGTCTATCATCACTCGCAACTCATCATCGCCACCCACTCGCCCATCTTGCTCGCCTATCCGCAGGCGTGGATTTATCAATTCTCCGAATCCGGCATCGCGCGCGTGAACTACACGGACACCGAGCACTATCAGGTGACGAAAGATTTCTTGAACCGGCACGAGCGCATGACGGAAATCCTGCTGGGCGATGAGGAACGTGATTTGAAGAAAGCCGAACGATGAAAACCCGCACCCTGGTCATTGATGACGAACCGCTGGCGCGCGAGCGCCTGCTCAAGCTGCTGCGCGCCGAACCGGAGGTGGACGTGCTCGGCGAGGCCGGCAACGGGCGCGACGCCGTGGCCCTCATCCGCCAGACCAAGCCCGACCTGATCTTTCTCGACGTGCAGATGCCGGAGCTGGACGGCTTCGGCGTGCTCGCGGAACTCGCCGAGCGCGAGCGCCCCGCCGTCATCTTCGTCACTGCCTACGATAAATTTGCGCTCCGGGCCTTCGAGGTTCATGCCGTGGATTATCTGCTCAAGCCCTTCGACAAGGAGCGCTTTCAAACCGCGCTGCGCCGGGCGCTGGACCACATGGCCCGTCAGCAGCCCGCGCCGATGCACGCGCAAATTTCCGCGCTCCTCCAAGAATTGCGCCCCACGCAGCAGAGCGACCGGCTGGCGGTGAAGATCGACGGACGCGTGCTGTTCCTGAAAATCGCGGACCTGGACTGGGTGGAGGCGGCGGACAATTACGTGAGCCTGCATGTGGGCAAGGACACGCATCTGCTGCGAGAAACAATGGCCAACATCGAACAGCGGCTGCCGGGTGAGAAGTTCATCCGCATCAGCCGCTCGACCATCGTGAACATGGACCGCATCCGGGAACTGCAACCGATGTTCCACGGCGAATACTCGGTCATCCTGCGCGATGGCACCAAGCTGACCCTGAGCCGCAGCCATCGCGACAAGCTCCAGCAGCTCGGGGTGAAGTGAGAGCCTGTCGGAATGGCCCGGCGCGCGGCTCTCCAGAGCCGCAGCGGCTCCGCCTAGTTGGGCGCGTCCGTATTGGTGCAGCACGCCTCTGTCTTCGTGGCCGCTGCGGCTCTGGAGAGGCGCGCGCCGCCGATTGCGGCCTCGGCCGTGACCACCACTTCCAATCCCACCCCGGCTCGCCCGCGTGTCTCCATGTCCATCGTAGCGCGGCGGGCGGACGGGACGTCCGCGCTCCAGGTAAAAGCAGACCGCCCCATCCCACCACCACTTCACCCCAAACAGCTTCCGCTTCGCTCCGATGACGGGAACCATTACTTCCAGCGAAACCCAAAGCGTAACCTGATGCCTGACGCCCAAGACATGACCACGCCGCCGTCCGACGGCGCACCCGTGCGCAAGAAATACGTCCGCGCGGTGGGGCCGCGCCTGCGCCTGTTGCTTTACGTGGTGTTCGCCCTCTTCGCCGTGCTGGGCGCGAACTCGGTTTATCTGAGTGCTATCACCTTCCTCGAATGGTCGCGCGGGCTGACCTACCAGAATTATTTCTACATGGTCATGTTCGGCGCGCATCTCGTGCTCGGGCTGCTCATCGTTTTGCCGGTCATCATCTTCGGCTGCATCCACATCAAGAACTCGCACGACCGGCCCAACCGCCGCGCCGTGCGCGTGGGCTACGCGCTTTTCTTCATCGCGATTGCGCTGCTCGTCTCCGGCGTGGCGTTGATGCGCTTCGACGCCTTCTCCATCAAAGACCCGCGCCTGCGCTCGCCGATTTACTGGGCGCACGTCATCACGCCGCTGCTCGCCATCTGGCTCTACGTGCTGCACCGGCTGGCCGGGCCGCGCATCCGCTGGCAGGTCGGCGCCAAGTGGGCGGCGGCGGTCGGGGTGCTGGTGCTCGGCGGCGTGGCCATGCACTCCATGCACCCGAAGAAGAACGAGCGCGGCTCGGTCGAGGGGACGAATTACTTCATGCCCTCCTTCGCGCGCACGGCCACCGGCAAGTTCATCCCCGCGCGCACCCTGATGATGGACGACTACTGCCTCAAGTGCCACGCGGACGCCTACCAGGGCTGGTTCCACAGTTCGCACCATTTCAGCTCCTTCAACAACGAGGCCTATCTCTTCAGCGTGAACGAGACGCGGCAGGTGGCGATGAAGCGCGACGGCAACGTCAAGGCGTCGCGCTGGTGCGCGGGCTGCCATGATGTGGTGCCGTTCTTCAGCGGCGCGTTTGATGATCCGAACTTCGACATTCGCAATCATCCCACCGCGAAAGCCGGCATCACCTGCACCGCCTGCCACGCCATCACGCACGTCGATGGCACGCGCGGCAACGCCGAATACACCATTGATGAGCCGGTGCATTATCCCTTCGCCTACAGCAGCAACGCCACGCTCCAATACGTCAACAACCTGCTGGTCAAGGCCAAGCCGGAGTTCCACAAGAAGACCTTCATGAAACCCGTCATGAAGACGGCGGAGTTCTGCTCGACCTGCCACAAGGTTTCCCTGCCCGCCGAGCTGACGAAGTACAAGGACTTCCTGCGCGGCCAGAATCATTACGACACGTATCTCCTCAGCGGTGTGTCCGGGCACAACGCGCGGAGTTTCTACTACCCGGAGAAGGCGCAGCCCAACTGCAACGGCTGCCACATGCCGCTCAAAGCATCGCAAGATTTCGGCGCGAATTATTTCAATCCCACCAACCAGACCACGCGCTTCATCCACGATCATTTCTTCCCGGCGGCGAACACGGGCGTGCCGGCGATTCGCAAGGGTGTGTTTGATGCTCAAGTGAGCGGGTTGAAGAACACCGCGTCCCCCCTCACCCCGGCCCTCTCCCGCCGGGAGTGGGAGGCGCGAAGCGGCGTTGCTGGA
>JAYVWQ010000362.1:0-4183 GCA_043785945.1 Akkermansia sp. | reverse complement strand
ATGTGGCAGAAGTCGATCAGCGCCGCCGTCTGGCGATCCGCCGGCGTGGCTTTGGCTTTAATCTGCGGTTTGATGTCGTTCTTGTTGGGCGAAGAATCGCGGAACACATCGGGCTTCGGCTCGAACTGCCAGTAGCCGCACGTCGCCGCCGTCACGCCTTCCGCCGTGAGCAACAACTGCTCCTGCTTTAACGCGCCGCGCGAGAGCCGCACGTCGTCAATCAGCCCGTCGAACAAATGTTCCTTTGCCGCCGCGCGCCCGCCGATGACGAACGCCGCCTTCGACTCAATCTCCTTCACTACCCGGTGCGCCACCTTCGCGACCTGCATCGGCTCGTCGTCGTTCGACAAGTCCTTCACGTAGAATGTCACGCCGCCCTCGTTCGTATCGCCCAGGCTGACCGTCGCCGCGACGAAGTAGGGCTTGCTCAAGTTGATGTTCAAGTCCGAGAAGATCGGCTCGTAGCTGGCCGCGTCGCTTGCGTCGCGTCCCGTGAGTTGCAACACCAGCGTCTGCGGACGCCGCATCGACTTGAGGCTCGTCACGCCCAGCGCCCAGCCGGGATCGGTTTTCTTCGCGCCCCAATGCGAGGCGATGGTCCGTACCGACGCGTCCTCATACACGGAGCGCAGCACGATGAACGCCTCGATGGTGAAGCTGTTCTCCGGCATCGCGTTGTTGGCCGTCACCATCAGCCGGTCCTGCGCGGACTGCGGCGACATCACCGCCGCCTTGCCGTCGCGATAGGGAATCTTGTCCGCGACGAACGCCGCCGCCGCCGAGGTGGAGCGCGTCGGGTCAACCCGCGCCGGTTGCTCGCGCAAAAATTTTATCGCCGTCGCGCGCTCCGTCTCCGTCGGCGGACGGTTGAACGCCAGTTGATACGCCGCCGCGATCAGCTCGGCGTCATTCTTCGCGCCGCTCTTCTGCAAACGCTCCGCCAGCGCCGCCGCGCGCTGGAGCATGAACTGGCTGTTGATGAGCAGCAGCGACTGGACCGGCGTGGTCGTGGTGTTGCGCTGTGAAGTACTGGAGAAATGTTGCGGCGCGTCGAAGGCGTCGAGCAGCGGGTCGCGGTTGTTGCGCAGCACCTTGGTGTAAATGGAACGGCGCGGCTTGAAGGCATCGACGGCGGGACCGCCCGCGTCGGTTTGCAGTTCGCCGGTCACGGAGAGAATGGCGTCGCGGATTTGTTCTGCGTCGAGGCGGTGGATGGGGCCGTGCCAGAGCAGGCGGTTTTCGGGATCGAGTTTCGCCGCCTCTTGGGCCGTGCCCTCGCTGGCCTGCCGGTACGCCGCCGAGGTCAGAATCAGCCGGTGCAATTTCTTGAACGACCAGCCGTCCTGCACGAAGCGCCGCGCCAGCCAGTCGAGCAGTTCGGGATGGCTGGGCTTTTCACCCAGCCGCCCGAAGTCGCTGGCCGAGCTGACGAAGCCGCGCCCGAAATGATATTGCCAGACGCGATTGATCATCACCCGCGTCGCCAGTGGATTCTCCGGTTCGGTGATCCAGCGCGCCAGTTCCGTGCGCCGCCCCGTCGTGTTCGTCTGACCGTCCGGCGGCTTGATGATCGCGGACGATTCCGAAAGCACGGTCAAGAAGCCCGGCTCCACGGGAGTCTGCACTTTTTTCGGGATGAACAAGGGCGGGGCCGTCGCCCCCACATCCGTGGCGATCAGCGCGTGCGGCAGCGGGGCGGGCTTGAACTCGTCGAACTTGGCGAGCTTCTTTTGCAGCGCGAGCAGCTTCTCCTTGTCCGGGCCGGCGACCTTCATGCGCCCGTACTCGTAGCTCACCTGGCGATAGGCCAGCTCGGCGATCTGATGTTCCCACGGCGTGCGTTGGGCCACGGGCTTCTCAATCAGCGCCAGCGTTTCCTCGGGAAACTTCGGGAGGATCAAGCCTCCGGCCTTCACGCGATGGGGCACTTCCAGCAAGGTGATTTGTTCGCGGAGTTCCTTCGTCATCTCTTCCCACTGCGCGAGCTTGGTCTTGTATTCGGCCCGCTCCGCTTCCGTCCCCACGTCCAAATCCTCGCGCGGGAGCAGGGGCGCGAAGAACGCCTGCAAACGGTAGTAATCCTTCTGCAAAATGGGATCAAACTTGTGGTCGTGGCAGCGCGCGCACTGCACGCCCAGGCCGAGGAAGACATCGCTCGTCGTATCCGTCAGGTCGTTGAGGATGGTCGTCCACTGGCCGACCACGTCGCGGTTGTTGTATTCGTAAATCCAGTGCCGCAGATAGCCCGTCGCGATCAGCGCCGCCGGATCACGCGGCGTGATCTCGTCGCCCGCGAGCTGCTCGCGCACGAAACGGTCGTAGGGTTTGTCGTCGTTGAAGGACTTGATCACGTAGTCACGATAGCGCCACGCCGTCGGGCGGAAGTCGTCAATGCGGTAGCCGTCCGAATCCGCATAGCGCACCAGATCAAGCCAGTGCCGCGCCCAACGCTCGCCGTAGCGCGGGCTGGCCAGCAGTTGATCGACCAGCTTCTCGTAGGCCTCCGGCGACGTGTCGGAGAGAAAGGTTTTCATCTCATCCGGCGTCGGCGGCAGGCCGGTCAGATCAAAATAAACGCGCCGCGCCCGCGCCACGCGCGAGGCCTCCTTGGACGGCTTCAATCCCGACGCCTCCAGCTTCTGCAAGAGGAAGCGGTCGATCTCGTTCTTCGCCCACGCCGTATTTTTCACTTCGGGGATCGTGGGCTTCGCGAGCGGCTGGAACGACCACCACGCGCGATCTTCGTCCGTGATTTTACCGCGCACCTTCCTGGCTTTCGCGGTTTGCCCCGGCCAGACCGCGCCGTCCCGCACCCATTGCTCCAGCGTGGCGATTTGCGAGCTGGAAAGTTTTTTTCCCTTGGGCGGCATTTGCAGGTCGTCGTTGGTGTAGCGGATCGCCGTGATGAACAGGCTTTTGTCCGGATGCCCCGGCACGAGCGTTGGTCCGGTTTCACCGCCGTTAAGCAGTCCATCCAACGAATCCACCACGAGGCCGCCTTTGATCTTCTCCGCCGTGTGGCTGTGACACTTGAAGCAGTTCTCCTGGAGGATGGGCTGGACCTGCGTGGTGAAGAACGCCGCCGACTTCGCATCGGCCTCTCCCGCAACCGCGAAATTTGCGATTACGGCCCAGCAAAAAAATGTGGTGGCGACTCGGGTCATGGCTGATGACCACGAATGTAAGCATCGTCCCCGGCCAGACAAGCTCGGCGGTAAAGTAATAGTAACAAGCCTGCCCGCCTTGACGCGTCTTACACCGCCTTCTCCACGGCGGTGGTTTCCGATTTGGAGCGGAAGAACTGTTCGAGGCTCACCTCATCGCAAGGGAAGTCGGCGATGCCCCCGGTAGAAATACATGCGGAGCGCCGTGAGATTGTTCGGATTGAACCGGGCCTGATACCATTCCAACAGCCCGTTTTCGTCCGTGTAGCCCGCGGGCGTCACGTAGTCCGTGAAGCGTGGATTCATCGCCACATCCAGGCTCCAAACTTCGGCCGGGTTGTGGCGCATCCAGATGCGGACGGCCGGGCCGAGCAGGGGATGGCTGACCATCTCGATGTGCAGGCAGTTGTTCGTCAGACATGGCGTGACGGGGACCGGGAGGGAGGGCGGCGGGGTCTGTGGTTGAGCGAGCATGCGCAGCGCCAAAGGCCGGACGAGGCCCGGCGGCGTGATCTTCGCGTAGTCATTCGCCGTCGGCTTCCGGGGCGGCGAGACGCAGCCGGTGAGCGCGGCGGCGAGCAGGATGGAGGCGAGGTGCGGCGCGTTCATTGGTGCGCCTTGCGCGGGGTGTTCATGGGCATGCCGGAACCTTACGCGACGATGGCCCTGTTGGCTACGGACTCAACCGGCAAACCGAACTCGCCCTGCTTCCCAGCCAGTCGCGATGCGCCGGCCATCCTGCTACGCCGCTCTCGCCTCGGTGGCGTGAAGGGGAGCGCGGCCCGATTCCTGATCCGCTTTGGAGCGGAAGAACTGTTCGAGGCTCTGGGTCGAGGGCGTCAGCCCTTCGGCTTCGAGGGCGGCGAGAATCCGTTCCTCGTTCATGATGAAGCGGTCGCGCTTGTAGAGCAGATAATCTTCGCGCAGATCATCCGGCGTCATGTTGATGGTGGCGAGGTTCGCGCCGGTGCGCAGGCCGCGCCGGTAGCCGTGGCCGGGTTGAGCGAGATTCAACGCGC
>JAYVWQ010000361.1:0-7807 GCA_043785945.1 Akkermansia sp. | reverse complement strand
GCGACGCCGGCACTGAGGACGCCGAGGCTGGCGAGGCGGTCGAGGTGTTCGAGATTGGCGGCGATGCGGCGGGCCTGGCTGACGCATTGCATTTCGGCGAGGACGGAGATGACGCCGCCGCCGACCTGATGGGCGATGGTGGTGGTGACTTGGAGAAGTGATTCATCACCACTGGGCTGGGTAAAGAGGACATCGCGCCGGATGACCGGCCGCCCGGTGACGAAAGTCTCGTCGATGACGGCCTGCAACGCGGGCGGCAAAATGGCGGTGGTGTGGTTGAGCAGGTCGCCCGCGTGGCAGCCGGTGAGGCGCTCGGCGGCGGCGTTGAAGGCGAGGATTTGGCGCGCGGGTCCGATGGTGATGACGCCGTGGGCAATACAATCCAAGAGCGCCCCGGCGAAGTTGAGGTGTTCGCTCTCAGGGCGGCCCGCTTCTGGCATGAGAGGAAGATCACTCATTACAAAAACTGCCCGGTTCCGCCGAAGAATAAGCTTGGCCCCGCTGGAGTTGACTCCAAGGTGGCAAAGCTCCCGGCGGAACTTTGGCTACGCACGCACAGGGCATGATGAGGGGCGGCGCGCGGCCGGGACAATGAAAAAGGCTCGGCAAATTGAAACGCGGAGGGCCGCAGGCGGATGGGATTGAGACGAGAAAAATGAAAGAAAGCAGGATTGAAATCACCACTCTCGGTGGCGTGGAACTGGAAGGACGACTTGTCCGGTTGGGGCGCTTCGAGGTGGTGTTCGACGTGTTCAGCCCGGAGGTGCTTTTGCGAACTTCCGAGGTGCTGCCGCGTTTGAAAATTCTCAGCCAGGGATGCGTGGCCTATGAGGGCCGCGCGACGGTGACGAACCTCATCAACCTGGCCGGCGGAGTCACCTGCGTGGCGACAGTGGAGGAGCCGGGCGTGTTTGTGGCGCCGGTCTCGGGCACTGAAGCCGACTGGCGCGACAGTTTTGGTCGCTTCATGGAGGACTGGAATACCGCGCGCCGCATCGCGCCGGAGTTCAAACTGGCCGTGACGGATTTGCAGCTCTTCCTGACGAACTTGCAGCACTGGCTCGATGAGGTGGAGATCAGCATGGCACACGCATCCCCCGGTCGAGTGAAAGAAAGTGAAAGGCTGATGGTGGAACAAATCCGCCCCGGTCTGATCCAGACGCTCGCCAGTCTGACGAACCGTTTTGAGGAGGTGGCGGCGAAGGTTCGAACGGAAGAACGGGCGGTTTATGAGCGGTTCACGCGCGAACGGCTGCACCCGCTGGTGCTCGTGGCCCCTTTCGCCCATCGCACCTACGCCAAGCCGCTGGGTTACGCGGGTGATTACCAGATGATGAACATGATCATGCGGCGGCGCGGGGAAGGGGCCTCGCTCTACGCGCGCATGGTTCATTCCTGGTTGGTGGAGCAGCCGCCCGCTGAGGCGGTGCGCAACCGCACGGCGCATCTAGGCGTGCGTCTGGTTGAGGAGACGCTGCGGGTCCATCACGAGGGGCGTCGCGCCCGCATCCTGAACATCGGCTGCGGCCCGGCGTGGGAAGTGCAGCAGTTTATCATGGCGTCGCGGTTGAGTGACTATGCGGATTTCGAGCTGGTGGACTTCAACCCGGAGACGCTGGCTTATGTCAGCCAGACCCTCGAGGAGTCCCGCCGCGCCGCCGGGCGCTCGACCACCTTTAAGCTGGTGGAGATGTCGGTTTATCAAATCATCAAGCGCAGCCTTGCGCGCCAGCGCGGCATCGAGCAGTCCTACGACCTGATCTATTGCTCGGGGTTGTTTGATTACCTGTCGAAAAATGTCTGCCAGCAATTGGTGAAGGCGTTCCTCGAAGCGTTGCTGCCGGGAGGTCTGGTTTTGGTGGCGAACATGGAGGACGAGCGTCCTTTCCGCTACAACACCGAATATCTGCTCGGCTGGCATCTGGTCTATCGCAACAGCCGGTCGATGGCTGAACTGGTGCCGGCGAATTTTGCCGGACGGTCGGAGGTGCTGGTGGAACCCGCCTCGGTCAACCTCTTCCTCGAACTACGCAAAGACTAATGGCACTCGGATCATGAATGTGTCCCCGGAAATTCTGGAAGCCTACCGCGAGCACGAAAGGGCGCTCATGCTGCGCAAGATTCGCCTGGGCTGCTTCGTGGGCCTGCTGCTGGTGCCGGCCTTTGCCGTGCTGGATTGGTTTGTTTACCGGGATGTGCAGGGATATTTTTTCCTGTTGCGACTGGGCTGCTCGACCCTGATCGCGGTCTTCTATCTGATCCTCAAGACTCATGTGGGCCAGCGCCATTACCGGGCCCACGGACTGATTCTGCTGTCCATCCCGGCGTCCTGCATCAGTTGGATGATCTATGTGAAGGAAGGGGCGGACTCGCCCTACTACGCCGGGTTGATTTTGGTGCTGATGGTCTTGGCGGTGGTGCTGGACTGGACGTTTTGGGAAAGCATCTGGGCGGTGGCGCTGGTGTTGTGCTTTTATTTGGTGGCGTGTTTGTTGCACGGCGAGGTGCTGCAATCCGGCGTGTTTGTGAACAACCTCGCCTTCCTCGTCTCGGCGGGCGTAATCATCATCACGGCCGGTTATTTTCATGGCAATCTGCGCCTGCGTGAATTCACCTCGCGCTTCGAATTGGATCGAAACCGCCGCGCCCTGGCCGCGCAGAACCAGGTGCTGGAAGACACGCTGGTCCAACTCAAGGAGACGGAGTTGCAACTCGTGCAGACGGAAAAGATCGTTTCGCTCGGACGCCTCAGCGCCGGCATCATCCACGAGATCAACAACCCGCTGAACTTCGCCACCACTGGTCTCTACGTGTTGAAAAAACAGGGCGCACTCCTGGCGCGCGACAAGCCGGAGGAATTCACCGAGGTCGTGCAGGACATCTCCGAGGGCATCGAGCGGGTAAAGAACATCGTGTCTGATCTGCGCACCTTCACTCATCCCGATGCCGGCCAGCGCGACCGGGTCAAGCTGGCCGAAGTGGTCCAAGCCTCGCTCCGCTTTCTGAGCAACGAATGGAAGGACCGGGTGCAGATGGAACTGGCGGTGCCGGAAGACTTGTTCATCCAGGCCAATAAGAACAAACTCACCCAAGTGTGTGTGAACTTGGTGCAAAATGCGCTCGACGCCTTGAAGAAAAAGCCGCCGGGCGACGGGCCGCCTGCCATCCACATCACCGGACTAAATCGGGATGGCCGGGTCGTGCTCACGGTGCGCGACAATGGCGAGGGCATTGATGCGCAGAACTTGTCCAAGATTTTCGACCCCTTCTTCACCACGCGTGAAGTGGGGCAGGGCATGGGCATGGGCCTGAGCATCTGCTACCGCATCATCCATGAGCACGAAGGCACCATCACGGTGGACAGCGAGCGTGGAAAATTTTGTGAATTCACGGTCGAACTGCCGTCGGCCGATCCCCAAACTGAACCCCCGCTGATTTATGCAAGCTGAAGACTATTCCAAATACAGCGTGCTCTACGTCGATGACGAAGAGAAATCCCTGCGCGCCTTCGCCCGTGCGTTTGGCGGGCAGTTCAAAATCCTCACCGCCCCCACCGCCGCCGAGGGTCTGCAGATTCTGGAAAAGCAGGGTGAGGAAATCGGCGTGCTCATGACCGACCAGATGATGCCGGGCGAGAGCGGCGTCTGGCTGCTGGACAAAGCCCGGCAGGCGCGGCCGAATATCCTTCGCATCCTGGTCACTGCCTATTCCAAACTGGAGGATGTGATCGCGGCCGTGAACACCGGGGCCATCTACCACTACGTGACCAAGCCGTGGGACCCGCAGCAGTTGGAGCACGCGCTCCGGCACGCCCTCCAGCTTTTTGCCGCGCAACGGGAGCGCGACCAGTTGCTCCGCGAAAAAATGTCGGTGCTGCACAACATGATGGTGGCCGACCGCGTGGTCAGTCTCGGCTTCATGGCGGCGGGCATGAGCCATCACATCCGCAACTCGCTCGTGCCGATCAAGACCTTCATCGACCTCGTGCCGCAGCAACTGGCCGAGGAGGGCATCGACCCCGCCACCTGCAAGGGCCGCGAGTTCTGGGAGGACTACCACCTGAGCGCGCAGCAGCATCTGGACAAGATCAACAGCCTGTTGAAAGAGCTGTGGGTCGTGGCCGAGACGCCGGCGCTCGGCTTCACTGACAAGGTCCATCTGCGCGATGTATTGACGGAAACCACGATGCGCCTGCGCGACGCCCTCGCCGCTAAAAACATCGCCGTGGAGATCGCCGTGCCGGACGATCTGCCGGTGCTAACGGTGGACAAGGCCAAGTTCCTCCGCATCTTCGAACTGCTCATCAAGGACGAGATCGTGAGCCTGCCTCCAGCCAGCCGCATCACCATCCGCGCGTCCGTCGATCCGGCGGAAGGCGGCCGCGTGAAAGTGGTCTTGCAGGACAACGGGCCGGGGCTGTCCGAAGAGACGGCGCGGACCATCTTTGATCCCTTCAACACCCGGAGCGACAGCCCGAGCGAACACGGCATCAGCCTCATGGCCTGTTATTTCATCGTCCATTATCACGGCGGCAAGATCGAGGCGCGCAGCCAGGCGGGGCAGGGCACGGAATTTCATCTGACCTTCCCCCTCAGCGGGAACCTGCCTTCCGTGGCGGCGGACAACCGGGAGTTCTTCCAAAAAATCCGTGCCACGGACGAAATTTGGGAAAAGCTCCTGTCCACGCGCTGATCTGTTCAGAAAGCGACGGATGACGAACGGACGTTTGTCCTTTGTCACCGCCCTGTGCTTTCCCCGATCCGTTCCCACGTAAGGGTGCGGATAGTTTGCCGGGCGGCTCGCCCTTACAACGGTTCCGCACACATGATGCCCATGACGCACCAGGCTCAAGCACTTGATATGACGCCTCTAAATCGCTGGTGGATGTTCGATGGGCCTTCCTTGACGCAGGAGGTAGCGTAATTCCGTGTGCGCAATTGCTTGAGTGCAAAGCTGAATAAATTTTGATGAAGACGATACTGGTCCTGGCGACCCATCCTGAACTGGCCGAGAGCTTGCGCGTGGCGCTGGACCCGGAACGGTATCGCGTCGTCCACCGGCTCAATAGCGACGAGGCGGAACCCCTCCTCCAACACGCCCTCGTGCAGGTGTGCGTGGTCGATGCCGAACTGGTCGAGACGCAGGGCGTCTGGCTTTTCGAGAAGCTCCGCCGCCGGCTGCCCGTCGCCCCGATCATTGTTTTTACAAACGAGGGAAAGTGGGCGCTCGAGGAAGAAGCTTATCTCGCCGGCGTCAAGCATGTGCTGACCAAGCCGGTGCGCGCGCGGATGCTGGAGGCGGTCCTGGAGCAGCCGGTCGCTTCGGTCACGCCGGCTCGAGTCGTGGCGCCGCCGCGCCCGTCCGTCGCCCAGCCGGCCAGCGAGTCCACGCTGCGGGCGCTGCAAAAGTGGCGCGAATTTTCCGGCCTGCTGGCCAATTCCCTGAGCACTGAATCGCTGCTTAAACAATTTCTCCTCCAGCTCCGTGAAATCACCGGGGTCAACCGCGCCGCCATTTTTCTGCGCCAGCCCGTGATGCAGTTGGGCAAGAGCCAGCCGGCGGCGGCCGGACGCTTTCTTCGCTCGGTCAGCGCCATTGGTCTGTCCAACGGCGTGCTCGACAGCCTGGAGCTTTCCCTCGAGACGGGCATCGGGGGTTATGTCTTTCATCAGGGCCGGATTCTGTGGCGGGACAGCGAGGACGCGCGCGGGGATTCGGAGATCGAACGTGAGTTCGCGCTGCTCGGCGCCCAGGTCATCGTGCCCATTCTGGATCGGCAGACGCTGGTCGGTCTGGCGGCTTTTGACGGACGCATCACGGGCGAGGCGCTTTCCAAGGAAGAGTTGGAGATCATCTTCCACGTCATGGAGGAGATCGGCACGGGCATTCGCAACGTGTGGTTCCACGATCAACTCGTGGCCAATCAGCAGATGCTCACCGACATCCTGCGCCAGTTCAACAGCGGCTGCGTCGTGGTGGGACGCGACCTGAACATTCTTCATTGCAACGAGACGGCGCGGCGCTTCCTCCTCGGCAGCAAGCGCGAGGCGGATTTCCAATTCAGCGATCTGCCCGTGGTGCTGGGCGGCAAGATTTTTCAAGTGCTCAAATCCGGCGCGGCCCTGGCCCCCTTCCGCTTTCAGCCCGCTGACCACTCCAAGTCCATCTATCAGGTGTCCATCGTGCCCATGCAGTCGCGGCCGGGCGCGTTGCCCGACTCGGCCCTCATGGTCATGGAAGACCGCACGCAGACCGAGCAACTCCATCATCTCGAACTGGAGACGGGCAATCTGCGCCTGATCAAATCCATGGCCGACCGCCTCGCCCATGAAATCGGCAACGCCCTCGTCCCCGTCTCCACGCATCAGCAGTTGATTGCGGACCAGTATCTCGATCCGGATTTCCGCGCCTCGCTCGATCAGGCTCTGGCCGAGGGCGTGCGCCGCATTTCCCGACTCGTGAACCAGATGCGTTTTCTGGCCCGCGATGGGGTGGCCTCCGAAGAATCTTTTCCCCTCGGCCCCCTCGTGCAGGATGCCTTTCGCGAAGCGCAGGTGCTGCAGCCCGTCAAATCCGCGCTGCTCAAGTATGACGACGGCAACCTTCCCTCCGTCATTGCCGGGGACCGGGCCGCGCTCAAGCACGCCTTCGTCGAAGTGTTTCTTAATGCGTTGCAGGCCAATTCCACCGATGCCCGGATTAATGTGCGGCTCAAGACCGATCAGGGTTTCAACGCGCGCGGACGGCGCATGACCGAGGTCGAGGTCGAGGACAACGGCGCGGGTTTTACCCCGGATGCCCTGGCTCAGGCACCGGCTCCTTTTTTCACCACCCGCACTGTCGGGCTGGGGCTGGGCCTGACGGTGGCGCGCAAGATCGTGGAGACCCATCAGGGCAAGCTGGAAATTTCCACCGCCGCCGACCATCCGCATGGCGTGGTCCGCCTGCTCCTGCCCCAGAGCGCGAAGTGATCGGGGCGCAGACGTCTCGTCCGCGCGCAGTGCCAGGCCGGACATCGAAACACGCGGGCGAGACGCCCGCACTCCATTCCATCCTTTAGCTTTCCCCTGGTTGCGTCGAAGAGTGTGCGTATGCACTTGAAGCATCTCTTCGCCCTGGCGCTCGCGCTGGCCGTAAGTCTGCCGACCAGCAGCCCGGCGCTCGGCATCCGCCTGTTCGACCATGACGCTTTTGCCACGGCCCGCGGCGATGCCTTTGTGGCCACGGCGGACAATCCCTCGGCCATCTACTACAACCCCGCCGGCATCAGCCAGCTCTCCGGTCAGAATCTTCGGGGCGGCGTTAATTTTCTCAGTCTGGACTTGGGATTCGAGGACCACGCGGGACGCAAATACTCCACGCGCGACGCCATCGTGCCAGTGCCGGGATTCTACTACACCTATGGACTCACCAACCTCCCCATCACCTTTGGCCTCGGCTACTATCTGCCCTATGGACTTTCGCTGGAGTGGCCGGAGAACAACCCCTTTCGCACCACCGTCACGCGCGGCGAACTGCAATACCACACGCTCAATCCGGTTATCTCCTGGCAGGTCATCAAGTCTCTTTCCATAGCGGCGGGGCCGACGATTAATTATGCCAAGACAGATCTGCGCCGTGGCATTGCGGCCGCCGGAGACGAGTTCAAATTCACCGGCGACGACTACGTTCTCGGCGTCAGTGCGGGGCTGCTCTGGCAGCCGGCGGTGAAACACTCCTTTGGCCTAAGCTACCGCAGTCCCACCACTCTGAACCTCGAGGGCAAGAGCCGGGTGCTTCCTTACCCCGTGCCCGTGCAGCAAGCCTC
>JAYVWQ010000360.1:0-1509 GCA_043785945.1 Akkermansia sp. | reverse complement strand
TACGACCTTCACCGAGAGCACGAACCTCACGATTACGCCGATCAAATTCGGCCTGCCGCCCTTCACCAACAGCCCGAACCCGAATCTGGGCCTGCTCCTTAACGACGGCTTTGAGTTCCTCTCGCCTTATCTTTTGAGCAACAATTTCTTCGGTATTCCGATGGGTTCACTCGGCTTGAACACGGACATCTCCGGCTGGCATGTGGACCGGGACAACGTGGACTTGTTGACCGCCGGACTCGGTTATCCGCCCGAGTCGGGCACCTACTCCCTCGACATCAACGGAGCCACGGGGGGGCAAGTGTCCACCAATATCACGACCGTGGCGGGGGCCGATTACGAACTGCAATTCAAGTTCAAGGGCAATCCCGGTCTGACCAATCCCTTGGCGGCGTCGGTGCGCTTGTTGGGCGGCAGCGCCATCCCCCTGACGAACCTCGTCGTCAACGGCGACGAAAAATCAAACTGGCTGGGCACCTCCGTCGTCTTCCGCGCCGACAGCCCCTCCACGCGGCTCATTCTGGAAGCTCAAAACTCTGGCGATGGCGGGGTTTTCTTCGACAGCTTCACCATGCGCAAGCTGAACACCAACGCCGCTGCTCACCCCTACTTCCTGCCCGAAGAATCGCTTCGACCTTTCTTCGGCGAGTCCGCCTTCGGTGCCTGGACGCTGGAGGTGTGGGACAGCCGCCTTGGCCCCCTGGCCGCAAGCACCAACGTCAACGCTCTGGTCAGTTGGAAGTTGGAAATGGCCTTCGCCCAGACCAATCCGCCCGTCATCGTCCTGACCAACGGTCAAGTCGTGATGACCAATGTGAATTACCGGCAGGTGGTTTATTTTGCCATTGATGTGCCCTGCCCTTCCGGCCTGGTCACGAACACCCTCGTCAACCTCACTGGCAACGGCGGACTGAATCTGAACTTCGCCCAGTTCACCCTGCCCACCAACGGACCCAACGATGTGCTGCTGCTGACCAACGTCGTGTTCCCAACCCCCAGCAACGCCGTGCTGACCATCGGCTCCCCGCCACTCGTCTCGGCCACGCGCTATTACCTGGCGGTGCGCAACACCGACATCACGCAAACCAACGCGTTCTCTCTGACCATCAACTTCGCCTGCGCCACGAACAGCGTCATCACCGTGGACACGAACGGTTATTGTGACACGATCAGCGGTGCGCCCGGAGTGCAGTACTTCAGTTACACCATGCCCGCCAGCGTCTTCGCCGTCCGGTTTGAAACCTTCAACGCGAATGGCAATGTGGATCTCGGTGCGCGATTCAACGGCATTCCCACGCCCGGATTGGGTTATGCCAGCACCAATTCGGGAACTAATAACGAATTCATCCAAGTGAGTTCAAACGGCGTCGCGGCAGGAACCTGGTACCTGGCGGTGCGTAACCAGGATGCCACCAACGTGGATTACTGCGTGAAGATTACGGAGATTTATCCGCCCGAAGTGACCACCATTATCACAAACACTGTTTACCCAATGATTATGGTCGCCAG
>JAYVWQ010000359.1:0-4139 GCA_043785945.1 Akkermansia sp. | reverse complement strand
CTTCCGCCGCCGGCTGGATTTACCTCGCCATGACCCGCCTCATGCTCCGCCGACTCGCATGAACCTTGCCTCCTTTTGCTTTTTCAGACCGGCTCTTAGGCGGAACGAGGCCGTGGGAACGGAGGATGTCTCGCGAAGGGCGCGAAGGGCGCGAAGGGCGCGAAGGAAACAGCGGCGGGCTGGGCGGAGTCAGGATTATGGATCAATGGGGGCGGTCTGGAAATTTCCTTCTCTTCCCTTCGCAAGACTCAGTCAGGTTTCAACTGTATGGTTCCGGCTAGGAGTCTGTCTGAGCGATCCGGAGCGTGGGCGTCTGTTTTTCCATGTCCATCGTGGCGCGGCGAGCGGACTAGGTGCCCGCGCTCCGGGAACTCTCAGCAATCTTCCGCCGACACGGTCATCGTGGTTTCCACTCCCGCGAGCGAGAAGATGAGCGCCACCACATCGTCCCAAGTGTGTTCCTGCACGGCCCGGAGCGCAGCACGACCAAGCCGGGCGCGGAGGGCGGAGTTCATTTGCAGCTCGTGCAGCGTGTGCGTCAGCTCCTGGGTGTGGCCCGGCGTCACCAGCCGCCCGGTCACATTGTCCTCGATCACTTCCTGCAACTGGCCGATGCGGCTGGCCACGATGGGCAGGCCGGCAGCCATGTATTCGTACAGTTTCAGCGGCGAGAAATAGAATTTCGTCAGCGGCGGATAAGGCGCGACCGCCACATCCATCGAGGCGAGCAGTCCGGGTACTTCTTCCGGCGAGACGGCCCCGGTGAATTGCACGCGGTCGGTCAGCCGCAGGTCGGCCAGTTCGCGTTCCAGCCGGGCACGCTCCGGGCCGTCGCCGACGACGAGCAGTCGGGCCGCCATCGTCTGGCGCGCGAGGCTGGCAAAACTGGAGAGAAGCAGCGTGAGCCCGTGATGCGCCTTGAGCGTGCCAACAAAGCCAATGACAAAATCCGACGGATCTTTGACCAGCGTCGGATGCACGCGGGCGAAGCGTTCGGGGTTCACGGCGTTGGGCACCACCTGCACCTTGCCGCGCGCGCTGGGATGCTGCTCCAAAATGTGCGCCAGTTCCCGCGAGACCGCCGTGATGACCCGCGCCGAACGAAACGCCCGCATCGTGACTTCTTCCGCCTCGGCGCGGTGAATCAGTCCGCCGTGGGCACATCCTTCCTCAAGGAGCGGCGCGTTCACTTCGAGCACGGAGGAAATTTCATGTTCGCTGGCGAACTCCAGACCCGCGCAACTCCAGAGCGAACCGCGCTCGTAAATCAGATCAAACGCGCCGTGGGCCGACTCGCGGTCCAGCGCGTGGCGCAGCGCGGCGTTGCCCGCGAGCGCGGCTTTTTCGCGGAGGGCCGCGTCGCCCTTGGGCGGCTGGGGCAGGGGATGAATTTCCAGTCCGGTAAAATCCGCCGCCAATCCGTCGCCCAGGCGCGGGGCGAAGAGGTGGACTTCCGCGCCGCGCTTGAGCAGGGCCAGAATGATCTCCTGCACATGCACGGAGCAGCCCTGCGTGCCAAAAACAGGCACGGCGGGATCAGCGGTGATGTAGGCAATCTTCATGACGCGACGTTCGGCCAATCGGTTTATCGGCGCAGCCGCGGCGGGGCTGAACCCGGAGTCCGAAATTACTGGCCGCGAGAGAACGCAGAGAACGCAAAGAAAAGAACGGGAGGCAGGGAAGAATCTGCTGCGAAGCCGGTTTCAACATCGGCTCAAGTGATGGCGGGCCGTTCTCCCTCACTCCGGCCCTCTCCCGCTGGGCGAGGCAGGCCCAGCATCCCGACTCGCGAACTTTCGGGACGCTTGGTTTGCTCAGATCGCGGGATGCCATTCTCCCTCTCCACTGGGGAGAGGGCCGGGGTGAGGGAGAAGGCGATGACAGGCCTTCTGTCGAACAGAACTGGTGGTCGGCAGATCGCCGCCCCGCCATCAGAATTCCCCGTCCTTCTCTGCGTTCCTTGCGCTCTCTCGCGGCCAACAATTTTCCCCGCCCGGACTTGCCAGCCTGCGGCGGAGTTCCTACGTTCCGCCCCGCTTTGTTCACCAAACTTTTAACCAAAGAATCTTAATTCGCACCATGAGCGTTCCCATTGTCGGCTCCACCGCCCTCGACTCCATCAAAACCCCGCACGCGGAAAACCCGCGCCTGCTCGGCGGCTCGGCCAGCCATGCGGCTGTCGCGGCCAGTTTTTTTTCCCCGGTCAAGCTGGTCGGCGTGGTGGGAAAGGATTTTCCGAAAAAATACATCACCCTCTACCGCCGCCACAAAATTGATCTCGAAGGGTTGCAGATTCAAAACGGCCAGACCTTCCACTGGAGCGGCGAGTATGAGGTCAACATGAACAACCGCCGCACCTTGCTCACCGAGCTGGGCGTGTTCGAGAAGTTCACCCCGCACCTGCCCGACGGCTACAAGTCCTCCGCCTTCGTCCTGCTCGCCAACATCGCGCCCGCGCTCCAGCATCATGTGCTCGACCAGATGCGCCGCCCCAAGTTCGTCGTGGCCGACACCATGGATTTGTGGCTCAACATCGCCAAGGACGACCTGGTGCGGCTCATCAAGCGCGTCGATGGCTTCGTGCTCAATGACAGCGAGGCCCACCAGCTCACCGGCTGCGACAACGTCTTTGCCGCGCTCAAGAAGATTCACAAGATGGGACCGAAATACGTCATCATCAAAAAGGGTTCGCACGGCTCCATCCTCTCCGGCCCGGACGGTTTCTTCATCTGCCCGGCCTATCCGCTGCACAACGTCTGCGACCCGACGGGCGCGGGTGACAGCTTCGTGGGCGGACTCATGGGCTACCTCGCCACGGCGAAGGGCGGCATCGACCGGAACATCCGGCGCGCGATGATCTACGGCAGCGTGACCGCGAGTTTCTGCTGCGAAGGTTTCGGTCTGAAGAAAACCACGACCGTGAAACGCGCCGACATCGAGAAGCGCGTGAAGGATTTGGAGAAGATTACGAAGTTTTGAAGAGGTTCGTGCGAAAGACAATGTTAGGCGGCCCCGCGCATTCATGTTGCTACGAACACAAAAGACCCTCAGAAAGCTTACGCTGTGTGCATCGGTTTGGCTGTTCTGCATAGCGAGCATCGTGTTCGATCTTCCACATGTCATTGCACCGATGGGTCACGAGTGGGTGTCGCTTTTGATTTGGTTCTACTGGCTGTGGCAGTGCGGCCAATGGTTTGGTGCGATATTGTTGCCGCTGTACATGGCAGTCAACGCTACCTACCACTCGCTGCCGCAAACCCAGCCCTCGCGATGAAGTCACGACACTCCCCTCAAATTTGGAAATCTTCCCCCACCTTCTTGTCCGCCTTGCTCAGCACGCGCATGTCCAGTCCGTCGTAGATGACCAGTGAGTTGGGCGCGACGCTGTCCATGATGAACACGTTGCCACCGATGGTGCTGCCGGCCCCGATGACGGTTTCGCCGCCGAGAATGGTGGCCCCCGGATAAATCGTGACGCGGTCCTCGATGGTGGGATGACGCTTCTTGCCGCGCAACTGCTGCCCGCCCGAGGTGGACTTCGCGCCCAGGGTCACGCCGTGATAGAGCTTCACGTTGTTCCCGATCACGCACGTCTCACCGATGACCGTGCCGGTGCAGTGGTCCACGAAAAAGTGGGAGCCGATGGTCGCGCCCGGATGCAGGTCCATGCCCGTGCGGCTGTGCGCCCACTCGGCCATGATGCGCGGAATGAGCGGCACGCCGACCTTGTAAAGCTCATGCGCCAGCCGATGCACCGCCACCGCCTCCATGAACGGATAGGCGACGATGATCTCCTCCTTGCTCAACGCGGCCGGGTCGCCGTTAAAAGCGGCTTCGGCGTCGGTCTGCAAAATCTCGCGGATGCCCGGCAGGTTGGAGAGCAACTGGAGCGCGTAGGTGTGCGAGGTGGGGCGCAGGTCCTTCTTGGTCAGGCCCGCGGGCGTGCGATATTCGAGGCTCTTGTAAATTTCGTCCTCCAGCCGCCCCAGCACCGAGTCGAGCAGCGCGGTTGTCTCCACTTTCAGCTCCGAGGAGTGGAGGATCTGATCATGAAAAAATCCGGGAAAGAGCAGCCGCAACAGGTCCACGGTGATGGAGCAGATGACGGTCTTGCTCGGCAGATTGTTGCCGTCGAGACG
>JAYVWQ010000358.1:0-4165 GCA_043785945.1 Akkermansia sp. | reverse complement strand
GCCGTGAGCGGGTTGCCATCCAGGTCGGTGTCGTTCGTGAGCACGCCCGGCAGGGGCACGGTCAAGGCCGTGTCTTCGGCCGTGGTGTAGGCGTCGTTGACCGCCACCGGCACGTCGTTGCTCGACACCACCGTGATGGTGACGACAGCCACGCCGGAGAACAGCGCCGCGTCGCGGGCGCGATAACGGAACGTGTCCACGCCGTTGAAGTTGGCATTCGGCGTGTAGGTGAAGGAACCGTTTGAGTTCAACGCCAGCACCCCGTGCGTCACGTTGCTCAGGAGCACGCTGGTCAGCGAATTGCCGTCCACATCCGTGTCATTCAACAGCACGCCCGGTCCGGCGATGACAAGGACAGTGTCTTCGCCGGTCGTGTAAGCATCATTCACCGCCACGGGCGCATCGTTCACGCCCGTCACATCCAGCGTCACCGTCACGGGAGCCGAGTTGGAGGAACCATCGGTGGCGACATAAGTGAAGCCATCCGCACCGTTGTAGTTCGCGGCGGGCACATAGACGAATGAACCGTTGGTGCTCAACGTAATCGTGCCGTGCGCCGGAGGTGTCACCAGCACGGACGTGATCGGGTCGCCATCCAAATCCAGGTCATTCACCAGCACGCCGGGCACGGTGATCGTGAGCGTGGTGTCTTCGGGCGTGGTGTAGCTGTCGGGACCGGCGAGAGGCGCACGGTTCGGAATGGTGAGCACGGCGCAATTCGTGACCGCGCCGCCGCAGAGGGCGTTCAGCACCACGCAGTAAGTTCCATATTGGTTGGTAGTCAGATTGTTCAGCGGCAGCGTGCTCCCCGTGCCCATCAACTGTCCGTTGAAGAACCATTGATAGGTCAGCCCCGAACCGGTCGCGCCAACGCTGAAGACCACATTGCTGCCGACATAGCCGGTCAGGTTCACGGGCGCGTTCGTCACCGCCACTTCCTGATTCACGGTCAGGATGGCGCTGTTGGTCTGGCTGCGGCAGGCGCTGGTCACCGCCACGGAGATGAGGCCCGCGTCGGACGCCCCCAGATTGGTCAGGGAGAGCGTGGTGTTGGTCTCGCCCGTCAAGTTGATGCCGTTCTTCCGCCACTGATAGGCGAAGGTTTCACAGCCCGAAGCTCCCACGGTGAAGCTGGCCGAACCGCCGACGCACAAGGTCACGTCATCGGGGCCGAAGATGTTCGTGGGCGGACGGCAGATGATGGTCGAGATGGCCTCGAACAAGTCGGCGAGCTGCGCCGAATTGGTGGTCAGGAAAAAGTCGCTCGGCGAGGAGGCCATGCTCGCCATGAGGTTGGTATCCACACCCGTGCCCAAGCCGACGGTGAAGATGCGGGTGCCCGCGTTCTTAACTTGGGTGGCGTTGTAGAGGGCGTTGCTCGGTGAATCGAAATCCTTGGGCAGACCGTCGGTCATCAGCACGATCACGGGCAGGGAATTCAAACGGTGCCGAGCGGACAGCAGTTCATTCTGTCCGGTGAGCAGACCGCAACTGATGCAGGTGCCGTTCGTGGCCGGCCCCAGCGCGCTCACGGCCGCTTCCAAGGCGAGACCGCTGTTGGTCAACTGGCGGTTAAGCGTGGCGGTCGGATTGTAGGAAGCCAAGCCCGCCTGATCGTTGGTCGGACCAAACTTGAGGGTGCGGATGAAGTTCGTGCAGGCTGTGCGCGCATCAGTATAGGGCTGCCCGACCATGGAGCCAGAGCGGTCGATGACCAGCATAACGTCCACGGCCGAGAAGCAGGTGGACACGGTCAGCAACGCGCTGTTCGTCACGCTGCCGCAGCCGCTGCTCACGATCACGCTGTAGGTGCCACTGTCGGTCACGAGGAGGTTGCTCAAGACGAGGCTGCTGCCGGTTTGATCGGGGATGGTTCCGCCATCCTTGGTCCACGCGTAGGTGTAAGGCGCAGTGCCCGAGACCGTCGTGCTGAAGATGGCAATGGAACCCGCGAAGCGGACGAGGTTCGCCAGCGGCGTCGCGCTTACCGGTGTGTTGACCGTCAGCGTGGCGCTGTTGGTAAGGGTGTTGGTCGCGCCCATCAACCGCACGCTGTAGCTGCCGGCATTGGTCAGGAGCAAATTCGCCAATGTCAGCGTGCTGTTGGTCTGGCCCGCCAGCGTGGCGGTGCCCTTGAGCCATTGATACCGCAGGGCCGTGCCCGTGGCCGTAACGCTGAAGACCGCCGCGCTGCCCAGGCAGTTCGTCTGGCTCTGCGGCGGGGCCGTCACCACGATGGGAGCAGGAATCACCGTGATGATAGCCGTGACCACGGCGCTGGTCGTGAGGCCATCGCTCGCGCGGTAGGTGAACGCATCACTGCCCGCGTATCCCGCCGCCGGGGTGTAATTGAAAACTCCATTCGTCTGCAAAACCAGCGTGCCGTGCGTCACGTTGGCTACGAGCACCGCGCTCAGGGTTTCGCCCTCCACATCAAAATCATTGGCCAGCACGCCCGGCTCGGTCACGTCCAGCGTGGTGTCGGAATTCACGCTGTAAGCATCATTGGTCGCCCGGGGCGCGTCGTTGGTTGGATTGATGGTCAGCGTGACGAGAACCGGGGCGGAAGTGCTGGAGGAATCGCGGGCATGGTAAACGAACGAGTCACTGCCAAAATAGTTGGTCGCCGGGCGGTAAGTGAACGAGCCGCTCGTGTTCAAGGTGAGCGTGCCATGCGTGACGTTGGTCACGAGCAGGGCGGAAAGGGAATTGCCGTCCGCGTCGGTGTCATTGGCCAGCACGCCGGGCGAACTGACGGAGAGGGTCGTGTCCTCGTTGACCGTGTAGCTGTCGGGATTGGCCACGGGCGCACTGTTCGCCGCCCCAGCCGCGACGACTCCGCATAACCAGACGAGGGCGATGACGGGCCAGAAAATTGCATGATTCTTGTGCATAACTATTCCTCTAAGGCGAGCAATGAACGAGAGAACGGGCGTAGAATCAACCCCATTCGCTGGTCGGACGTACGAGACATGGCTTGCGTACAATTACGGTACCCCTGGTTGCGGGCCTCGCGAGTTGACGCCGGTGGAGACTGCCAAAAGTGGGGTGTCAGGAGTTGCGGACCAAGAAGGCAAAACACTTTCGCCCGCCGCCGCCGCATGCTTAACTCAGCCCGATTCTTATGCAAACCATTGCCCACTCCGGAGCCACCACGAGAGCTGCTCTTGCATTCTCATTCAAACCTCCGTCCACCGTCTGGGTCAGCCGCATCGTCATGCTCGGCGCGACCAGCATCGTCTTCGGCATCCTTTGGGACATCTCGTGGCACCGCACCATCGGGCGCGACACGTTCTGGACGCCCGCGCATCTGGCCATCCAACTCGGCGGACTGCTCGGTGGATTCACGGCGGGCTGGCTGGTGTTGCGCACCACTTTCTTCGGCACGGCGCAGGAAAAATCCGCTGCCGTGAAGCTGTGGGGATTTAGCGGTCCGCTCGGGGCGTGGGTCACGATCTGGGGCTGCCTGGCCATGCTCACTTCCGCACCCTTCGATAACTGGTGGCATGACGCCTACGGGCTGGACGTGAAAATTCTCAGCCCGCCCCACACCGTGCTGGCGCTCGGCATGTGGTCGGTGGTGCTGGGCGCGTTGCTCCTTGTGTTGCGGGAACAGAACAATGGCTTCGCCCTGTCTCCGGCCCCGGAGCGCGGCTCTCCTAAGCCGCAGCGGGTTCAAACTGTCACAAGCGCGGCGGCTCTGGAGAGCCGCGCTCCGGGCCGCTGGTTCTTCATCTACGGCGGCGGCGTGCTGCTCGCGATGGCCTCGGTGTTTCTCACCGAGATGAGTTTTCCCAACCAGCAGCACTCTGCGCCCTTCTATATTTTCTCCGCTGCGCTTTATCCGCTCTACCTCGTCGGCGTGGCCCGCGCGGCCCGCTTCCGCTGGAGCGCCACGCTCATCGCGTTGGTTTATATGCTCATCATGGCGCTCATGGCTTGGGCGCTGCCGCTCTTTCCTGGCCAGCCCAAGCTCGGACCGATCAACAATCATGTGACCTATTTTGTCCCGCTGCCCTTTCCGCTCCTGCTCATTGTGCCGGCCTTCGCAATTGACCTGATTCGTCACTGGCTCGGGGCCGGACGCGGCTGGCGGCGGGATGTTTTAATCATCCTGCTTTCGACCGTCGCTTTCGTCGTGCTCTTCTCGGTCACGCAGTGGTGG
>JAYVWQ010000357.1:0-3936 GCA_043785945.1 Akkermansia sp. | reverse complement strand
TGGCGGGCCGATTTATGAAGGAGGCTGGAAGCCTGACTCACAGCATCACACCGCGCCTCTCCTACAGCTTCTTCCCCGTCAGCAGCCCGTAGGCTTCCAGGTATTTTTCCTGCGTCTTCTGCACCACGTAATCCGGCAGGGGCGGCGCGGGCGGTTGCTTGTTCCAGCCGAGCCGCTCCAGGTAATCGCGCAGGAACTGCTTGTCGAAACTCGGCTGGCTCCGGCCCGCTTCATACATGTCCGCGGGCCAGAAGCGCGACGAATCCGGCGTCAGCACTTCGTCGATCAGGATCAGCTTCCCCTCGAACAGCCCGAACTCGAACTTCGTGTCCGCGATGATGATGCCCCGGTCCCGCGCATAAGCCCGCGCCGCCCCGTAAATTTGCAGGCTGTAGGCCCGCGCCTGCTCCGCGATTTCTGCGCCCACGATTTCCACGGCGCGCGCGAACGGGATGTTCTCGTCGTGCCCTGTCTCGGCCTTGGTGGCCGGGGTGAAGATGGGTTCGGGCAAAGGCGCTGATTCCGTCAATCCTTCCGGCAGCGCAAGGCCGCAAACCGTTTGCGACTGCTGATACTCCTTCCAGCCCGAGCCGGAGAGATAGCCGCGCACCACGCACTCGATGGCCAGCGGCTGCGACTTCTTCACGATCATGCTGCGCCCCTCCAGCCGGGTGCTGAATTCGCGCAGGCGTTCGGGCAGTGGGTCGCGGGCTTTGGCCAGCAGATGGTTCGGCACCAGCGCGGCGAACTTCTCGAACCAGAAGTGGGAAATCTGCGTCAGCACCTCGCCCTTGCGCGGGATGCCGTTGGGCATGATGCAGTCGAAGGCCGAGATGCGGTCCGTGGCCACCATGAGCAGTGAATCGCCCAGATCGAACAACTCCCGCACCTTCCCGCTGCGAATCTTGGGGATTCCCGGCAGCTCAATTTGCAACATCGGCTCAGACATGGGCGGAGGATGGCGGGGGCTGGTTGAAAGTTGAAAGTTGAAAGTTGAAGAGGAACTAGCCGCGAGCAATTGACGAACTGATCTTGTTCCGTCAACTGCCGGTTCCCGAGGCAGCTTTCCTTGCGCGCTTGAGAATCTCCGCCAAATCAACATCCAACGCCAGCGTCAGGCGGAGCAATGTATCCAAGCTTGGGCTTTGCACTTCTTGTTCGATATAGCTGACGGTTTGCCGGGACAAGCCTGATTTTTGCGCCAGTGCATTGAGCGAAATTACGCGTTTCTCCCGCTCCTCTTTCAAGAGACGGGCAACATGGGCGCTGATTTCGTTGCGGAGTGCATCTTTCGACACGCGGACGCAGTACCGGAAACGCTGATTGACAGCGGATGCCAGAATAATTACACCCCACTGCGTTGTACCCAGCATGTCGTGACTCGGCGACATGCCTGTCCCGGTAGAACCTCATTAACGCAATGCGCCAACCGTGATAACCAATCAACAAATGAACATGAAAAAAATCCTTGTATCAGTCGGCCTTGCGGTCGCGTGCGCAATGCGCAGTCAGGCGGCCTCTCTTGGTGCGGTAGCAGCGTGGGGAAACAACGGCTCTGGCCAGACGACCGTGCCTGTGGCGGCGCAGAGCGGGGTGACAGCCATTGCGGCGGGAGGTGATCATACCGTGGCCTTGAAGAGCGACGGAAGCGTAGTGGCGTGGGGACACAACAACTCCGGCCAGACGACCGTGCCCGTGGCGGCGCAGAGCGGGGTGACAGCCATTGCGGCGGGAGGTCGTCACACCGTGGCCTTGAAGAGCGATGGGAGCGTGGTGGCATGGGGAGACAACGAGGACGGCCAAACGACGATACCCGTGGTGGCGCAGAGCGGGGTGATGGCGATTGCAGCGGGAGATAATCACACCGTGGTGATCGTTATTACCACTGCCCCGCTCATCACCGCCCAACCGGCAAGCCAAATCGTGAGCGCTGGCCAGAGCGTGAACTTCACCGTGGGGGTCAACGGCTACCCTTTGTTATATCAGTGGCGCAGGGACGGCACCAACCTCAGCGGGGCGACGGGTGCCTCCTACCGCATAGGCAACATTTGGTTCAACGACGCGGGCAGTTACACCGTGGTGGTGAGCAACTCTCTCGGCAGTATGACCAGCGCCCCACCTGCATTGCTGGCGGTGAACGCGGCCTCTCCCGGTGCGGTGGTGGCATGGGGTGACAACGACTCCGGCCAAACGGCTGTACCCGTGGCGGCCCAGAGTGGAGTGATGGCGATTGCGGCGGGAAATTCTCACACCGTTGCCTTGAAAACCAACGGCAGTACGGTGGCATGGGGATGGAACGAATACGGTCAAACAACAGTGCCTGTGGTGGCGCAGAGTGGAGTGATAGCCATTGCGGCGGGATATTTTCACACCGTGGCCTTGAAGAGCAACGGCAGTGTAGTGGCGTGGGGCGAAAACTGCTACGGCCAGACGACTGTGCCTGTGGGGGCCCAAAGTGGAGTAACAGCGATTGCAGCGGGCGATTATCACACTGTCGCCTTGAAGAGCAACGGCAGCGTGGTGGCGTGGGGAAACAACGGCTCCGGCCAAACGACCGTGCCCGTAGGGGGCCAAAGTGGAGTAACAGCGATTGCAGCGGGTGATTATCACACTGTCGCCTTGAAGAGCAACGGCAGCGTAGTGGCGTGGGGATACAACGGCTCCGGCCAGACGACCGTGCCTGTGGTAGCTCAGACCGGTGTGATGGCTATTGCGGCGGGAGATTATCACACAGTGGCGCTCCTCGATGGTCCCGTGTTTTTGATTGCGAAGCGTAGTGGAAATCAGCTTGTCGTCTCCTGGTCGGCCAGTGCTTCAGGACTGATCTTGCAATCATCGCTGAATTTAACACCGCCCGCGATCTGGGTGGACGTTACCAATGCGCCGCTTCTTCTCGGCGCACAACGGGTGGTCACTAACACCTTCTCCGGCAGTGGGCAGTTTTATCGGCTGCGCAAACCGTAGCCGCGCCGCGCCGGAAAATCCCTTGGCACTGCCGCGCGGCCCCGCGATAATTCGCGCACAATGAACGAGTGGAACATCCAGTCCCGGGGGCACGCCTGCCAGTCCTGTCACGGCGCGTTCGCTGACAAGCAGAGCTACCGCACCATTCTGTTCGACGAGAAGCGCGATTTCCTCCGCACCGACGTGTGCGAGAAGTGCTGGCGCGAACAGTTCAGCGAATCGCGCGACCGCAAGGGCTTCATCTCCTGCTGGCACGGCGAATATGAGGCTCCGCCCGCCGCCGCGCCGGATGCCATTCAGAAAGAGAACGCCGAGACGCTGCTGCGCAAGCTCGTGGTGTTGAACGATCCGGCCCACGCCGCCGCGAGCTACATCCTCGCTGTGATGCTGGAACGCAAACGCATCCTCAAGGTGAAGGAGCAAATCAAGACGGCGGGCAAACGCATCTTCATCTATGAGCAGCCCAAGACGGGCGACGTGTTCACCATTCCTGATCCGGATTTGCAGTTGAACCAGCTCGAAGAGGTGCAGCGCGACGTGGCGAACCTGCTCGAACACGGCCTGCCCGGTGATGCGCCGGCCATTGCGCCCGCTGCTCCAGTGGTCGAAGGCGCGGCGGAACTTTCCGCCGAAGCAGCTCCCGAACCCGCGCCCGAGCCAGTGACGGAAACCGAACCCGCAGCCCGCTAAATCTTTTCTCCCATGTCTGCCCCCGACCTCATCGCCTTGCAGGAAAAGCTCGGCTACGCCTTTCGCGAAGCTGCGCTCCTCCAACTCGCGCTCACCCATCCCTCCATTGCGCACGAGACGGAGAAGACTGTGCCGCACAATCAGCGGTTGGAATTCCTCGGCGACGCGGTGCTGGGCCTGGTCTTGAGCGACGAGTTGTATGCGCGGTTCCCGGACGTGGGCGAAGGCTCGCTGACCAAGGGGCGCGCGCAGCTTGTGAACACCCATTCACTCGCGGAGCAG
>JAYVWQ010000356.1:0-7991 GCA_043785945.1 Akkermansia sp. | reverse complement strand
AAGTCGCGCTGGTCGCCCTCATGCGCAAACTCGCCGAACTGGCCAACCTCCTCCTCAAATGCTCCTCCTTCCAACTCTCTCTTTAAGACAGTTGCTACCCTCTTGGGAATTTTATTGCGGCGGGGCAGGGTGGGGCCGCTGCTGCTGTTTCAACCGGCTGCGGATAATCTCACTCGCCGCCTCCATCGTCCGCTGCGTCGGGGCCAGGCCCAGCCACAATCCCAACACACGTTTCTGCGGAGTGAATCCGCTGCGATGCTGTTTAATGCGATAGCGCGCTGACATAAGTGTCATTGTTCACCCACCACAGGCACGCGGGTCCGTGTCAGCGGTTGGGATTACGCACGAAGTTAAGCACACTCGCGGGTCGCGAGTCAACCCAGCGACTCGCGCATCGCGGCAAACATGCTCTTGCCCGCAGCAGGCGTGACCGGAGCCTTGGCCCGCTCCTCGGCGCGCTCGAGGAAATCCTCCGGCACTTCTTTGAGAAACGGAGACGGATGACACGGCATGGGCTGGCCGTATTTCTTGCGGCTGAGGCAATGGCTCATGGTCAGTGATTCCATGGCCCGCGTGATGGCCACGTAAAAGAGACGGCGTTCTTCATCCAAAGTTCCCTCCACCTTGGAGCGCGAGTGGGGGAGCAAGCCATCTTCGAGTCCCACGATAAAGACGTGAGGAAACTCCAGCCCCTTGCAACTGTGCATGGTGATGAGGGTGACGAGATCCTTTTCGGCCTGCCTCTCTTCCTGACGATCTGCGTCCAGGGTCAATTCTTCGAGGAAGGTGCTGATGCGGTCCGCTGCCGGAAGGAGTGCGCTGCCGGTTTGGTCGAGCCGCGCCAGCAGGTCTTTGATGTTCCGCACGCGATTGTCCCCGGTCTCGATGTTCTTTTCGCTGCGCCGCAAGTCGTCGATGTAGCCGGTGTCGGCCAAAAATTTATCTGCCCACTGCGTGAGCGAGGCGATGGGCGCTTCCTGGTCCAACTGCCCGCGCGTCTCTTCCACAAAGTTTATGAAGTCCACGACCGCCTCGCGCGTCTTGGTGGTGAACGATGCCTGCACATCGGTGTGGCGCATGGCCGAGAAGACCGAACAGTTCCGCTCCTGGCTCGCGCCGAGCAATCGCTCCATGGTCACGTCGCTCAGGCCCCGCGCCGGGACGTTGGCGATGCGGAGCAGGCTGATGTCATCGTGCGGGTTGATGAACATCTTCAGGTAGGCCAGCGAGTCGCGGATTTCCCGCCGGTCAAAAATGCTCTGCCCGCCAATCAGGTTGTAGCGCACGCCCGCCTTGCGCAGCGCGATTTCCAGCGGAGTGGATTGGATGTTGGTGCGGAAAAGAATCGCGCATTCCTTCCAAGGGGTCCGCTTGGCCATGCGGAGGAATTCAATCTCCTCCACGATGGTGCGCGCCTCGTCTTCATCCGTCTCGAAGGTGTGAAGGAGGATGCGCTGGCCCTCGCCCTTGGTGGACCAGAGCTGTTTGCCACGCCGTTGCAGGTTGTTTTTGATCACGGCGTTGGCCGCGTTCAGGATGGTGTTGGTGGAACGGTAGTTCTGCTCCAGCTTCACCACCTTGACCTCCGGGAAATGCTTTTCGAGGTCGAGCAGGTTGGCAATTTCCGCGCCGCGCCAGCCGTAGATGCTCTGGTCGTCGTCGCCCACCACGCAGAGGTTGCGGTGTTCTTTGCAGAGCAGGTTCACCAGCTCGAACTGCGCGGCGTTCGTGTCCTGATACTCGTCCACCATCACGTAGCGATACTGGGCGCGGCAGGCTTCGAGCACGGCGGGAAATTCGCGGAAGAGCTTCAGCACCAGCAGCAGAAGATCATCGAAGTCCACCGCGTTGCAGGCCTTCAACGCGCTGTCGTAGCGCCGCAGGACATGCTGGGCCATGGCCACCGCACTCTCATCCAAGAGCTTGCCATTCATGCCGCCGTTCTTGAAGCGGCTGATGAAGGAGTGAATCACCTTGGGGTCCGACTTCTCGCCGCCGGCGGAAATGTGGCTGAGAATTTTCTTCACCGCCCCGAGCTGTTCCGCCTCGTCGTAGATGACGAAATTCTTTTTATAGCCCAGCGCCTCGATGTGCTGGCGGAGGATGCGCACGCAGAGCGAGTGGAAGGTGGAGATGGTGGGCACGTCCTTTTTGCCCTCCTCATTCTTGGGACCATGCTTGGGCAGCAACTGCCCGACGCGCTCCTTCATTTCACGCGCCGCTTTATTGGTGAAGGTGACGGCGAGAATGTTTCCTGGCGCGATGCCCCGGCCCACCATGTGGGCGATGCGGTAGGTGATGACGCGCGTCTTGCCCGTGCCCGCGCCCGCGAGGATGAGCACCGGGCCGCGGATCGTCTCCGCCGCGAGGCGCTGCTGGGGGTTGAGTGAACTCAGGCTAATCATCGAAGCCGGAGTTTAGGAAGCGACGATGCCGAGACAAGCAGACAAACGGAACGACGGCGGATTTATTTGGCCGACGGATCAGAATTTGTTCACCGCGCGGTAGGCCCGGTTGGTCAGGGCGCTGATGCCCGTGTTGGTGAAGTTGAAAATGCCGGTGCTGTTGGTCGTGCTCTGCAAGGTCGTCCAGTTGGTCGAGGCCAGATTGGTCGAAGCCTGCACGCTCGCGCCGAGGTTGGGTGTGCCCGTGATTTTGAAGATAAACTTCGGACTGGCCCCGTTGGTGTAGCTCACGCTGCTCATGGTCAGCGGGCGCACGAGCTGGTAACGAAACTTCACCGTGCCGCTGGCGCTGCCCACGCCATCCACGGCGACGTAATAAATCGTGCCGGCGGTGGCGGCAAAGCTCGTGCGGCTGTCGTGCCCGTCCAGTCCGCTGTTGTTGTCGCAGCCCACGTTGGTCAGGGTGATGAAGTCCACGCCCGGCCCGATGTAAGCCGCGAGCACGGTGTCAAAGGAACTGCCGTCGGTGTTGAGGTACATCGTGCCGTTGGTCTCCGCTTGAATGACGTACCAGACCGAGTTGCCGCCTGCGATGTCGCAATGGTTCGGCTCATCCGGCTCATTGCCCGCGCCCACCGTGCTGAAGGTTTGTGCGCCGCTGTAGCCGCGCGCCACGGTGCCGCCCAGTTTGGGTGTCTTGGCGTTGAGAGGCGTGCCGACGGCGTTGGGCAGAGCCAAATCAAAAAATTTCGCCGTGGCGCGCAGGCCCGTGGCGGCGCGGCCCGGTTCCGGGGTTTCGATCTGCAAGGACGCGGGCGCGCTGCTGCGCTGGTAGCCGAACGCGGTGGTGACGCGCGCGTAGTAGTAGCCCACGTCGGCCTCGTTCACGTTAGTGATGGTGAGCGTGTCATTCGTCGCGCCTCCGAGTGGACTGCCGTGATGAAACCACTGCACGGTGTGGGCGACGTTGCTGACGACGAGGGTGAACAAGGCGGTGCTGCCGAGCGGCCCCGAAGCGTCCTCGGGTTGAGCCGCGATGATCGGGAAAACCTGCGCGGTGGGCGTCAAGCCCCAGCGCAGCAGGATGTCTCCGGTCGTGCCGCCCACGCCCGCCACTCCGATGTGATAGGCGATTCCAGCCAGGACCGGAAAATCAATCTGACTGCAGCCGGCGCCCGCGCCGTCATCGTCCGCATCGACGAGAAAATAATTGGAGAAAGAATTCCCCGTGTAGGCCGCCAGCACCGTATCGAAGCTGCTGCCCGCGGTGCTCATGGTCACGTTGCCATTCGCCGGAGCCACCCAGGTCAGCCAGACCGAGGTGGGCGCGCGTTTCCCGGCGTGCAGGGGTTCGCCCGGCTGGCGCGTGGCGTTGCGGTTGTGGCTCGAGAGCACGCGGTTGAAATCGCCAAGCACCGGGGCCAGTCCGTAGTCATCGGTCATCGTGATCGGGACGAGGTTGCTGAACTTCAGCGGCACGGTCACACTGCTCGTGTCCCCCACCAGATTGCCGACCAGCACACTGTATCCGCCGACATCGGAATAGTCTGCCGCCGCCAGCGCGTACGTGCGGTTGGTCGCGCCGGGAATGTTTCCCCCGTTCAAGCGCCACTGATAGCGCAGCGGAGCCGCGCCGCTGGCCGTGACGGAGAAGCTCACGGGTTGGGAGAAGCCGATGTTGGTTTGCGCGCCGGACTGGCTGGTGATGACAACGGGTTCCGCGTAACCGACGAAGACCGCTTCGCCCACGGACGCCTCCGGCACCTGATCGTGCCACAGGCCGTAGCGATAAAAACTGAATTGAAAATTGTCGCCCGACAGTTCCGCCGGATTTTGTCCAGCGCGGAACCGATAGACGAACGCCCCCTCGGGAGGATTGGCGCCCACGATGCCGGTGTAGCCGGCGACGAAGGGGGTTTGCGCGCCGATGAGGTTCAGGCCCGGCGACAAAGCGCGGGGAGCCGGCGCCACTTTCAAGCCGGTGAAAGTCAGGCGGGTGGCGACGGGCAGATTGATGACCGCGCCTTCGCCGAGCGCGAGGGCGAAAGGCGCAGGAACCCAGCCCGCACCGTCCAGATAAGTATAAGTGGACCCGTAACTCTGACTGCCGACCTCCCATTTGGTGATCGTGGTGCCATCGGGCGGAGTGGGAAAACTGGTCGGCGCATTGGAAAGCTGGCGGGTGATGAACGAGTAACCCGCGGGCAGGTCGAGCGTGGAGCTTTCTGCCAGCGTCAATTGCGCCGGCGCGCTCACGACGTATCCGGCCGAGTTGCTCACGACCACGAAGTAGGTGGCCAGATTGGTCAACTGGAGGTTGTTGATCGCGTAGGTCGCCGCCGTGGCTCCCGCCATCGGCGAACTGCCCACTTGAAAACGGTTGCTGCGAAACCATTGGTAAGAAAGCGGGCCGGTCCCGGAAGCCACGACTTGAAATGAAGCGCTCTCGCCCATCGCTGCGGCCTGACTGGCGGGATGCGTCACGATGGACGGAGCCAGGGCCGCCGGAAAAGTGAACTGCGTTGGGTTTGGCTGCATCAAGTTGGCGAAGAGGTCGTGGATGTTTTGCACTGTGAGGGTATAGCTGACGCCCTCGGTCAACGCGGGCGAAAGGGTCAAGTTCACGTTGAAGCCGTCGGAGACGAGGGCGGCTCCGACCACCGAGAGACCCTGGTCGAGCGCGTAATTAAATGGATCAACGGCGTCGCTGGCCATGACCCGCTCCGTAAAGGCGACCGTAATTTGGTTGAAGCTGCCTGGCACGCGAACCTTGCTCACCTTGGGCGCGAACGTGTCCGCCACCACGGTGAGCGTGGCGTTGGAACTGATCGTGAACCCGCCGCTGTTCGTCACGGTGACGTGGTAGGGGCCGGCGTCCGCGAGTTGGGCGTTCGTGATCGTTAGGCTGAAATTGGTGGCGCCCGCCAGGAGGGCGTTGCTCTTGAACCACTGCAACGAGAGCGGCGCAGTGCCGCTGAGCGCAACGGAGAAGCTGACGCTGTTGCCGGCCACAATGGATTTGTCCGTGGGCTGCTGGGAGATGACGGGCGGCGCGGCGAACAGGGGCAGGGCCAGGAAAAACCCGAGCCAGCCCGCCACGTTGAGAATCAAAATTTGAAATCGCCGCATAATGAAAAATTGAAAACGCCCGTTCGTCCGGGCGTTTCAGGATGGAGCTTTGTAGCCGCAACTCCTCCGGGCAACAATCCCAATCACGGGGCCACCAGCGCGCGAAACATCCGGCCACTGGAATTCGTGCCCGGCTCCGAAAAAATCCAGAGACCCGACGCGGAACTGTTCGTGGCGACACTGCACCAGTCCGTCGCGTTGGTGCTGCATTGCACGACGTAATTGGTGCCGGCGTAACCAACCAGCCGCGCGCTGAACACGTTGTTGCTCCAGGCACCGTTGGTGAAGCGCAGCGGGCCGGCCTGCAATAATTCGGCCCCGCTGCTGAGCGCAGTGCCCACGCTGTTGCTCGCACGCAGGGCGTACGTGCCTTCGTGCTCGGCCTGAAAATTATTGATCGTCAGCGTGTCGGAGGTGGCCCCGCCCAGAGCTGTGCCGTTGAACAGCCATTGATAAGCGGGGGGCGGCGTGCCGGCGGCGGCGGCGGTGAGTGTGGCCACAGTGCCGATGGCGAAAGTATGGCTCACGGGCGGCACGGTGATGGTCGGCGGCAGGAGCACGGTGAGGGTGGCGTTGGAACTAAGCAGTGCACCGTTGGCGTCGGTCACGTTCACCGCATACAGACCAGCGTGGGTGGACTGCACGTTGTTGATCGTGAGTGAACTATTCGTGGCGGCAGACAGGTTCGTGCCATTGAAGCGCCATTGATACCTCACCGGAGCCACCCCGCTGGCCCCGACGGCCCAAGTGGTGTTGGTGCCGGCGACGACGGTGCGGCTCTGCGGTTGGCTGGTGATAATCAATGTGCCGGAATAAATCGTGAGTGTGGCCACGCTGCTGGTCACGGCGTTGAGCGGGTTTTTCACGACCACGTCGTAGGCCCCGGCCAGCGTCGCGGGGACGTTGGTGCGCGTGAAGGTCGCGCTCGTCGCCCCGGCGAGATTGGTGCCGCCGAAGCGCCATTGGTACGAGTAGTTCGTCATGCCGCTGGCAATGACGCTGAAGGAGACGTTCGTGCCCGACGGAACCGTTTTGTTCTGCGGTTGCGCCGAGAGGTCCACGGGATTGCCGAGATTGATGTTGAGGCGGACGGTGCCGACCGCGCTGCCCACGCCGTCCACGGCGATCCAGTAAATTTCCCCCAGCGTCGCATTAAACATCACCTTGCTCGTCAGTCCGTTGCTCCCGCTGTTGTTGTCGCAAGCGATGTTGGTCAGCGTGGTGTAGCTGTCGCCCGGCCCGATATAGACCGCGAGGACCGTGTCAAAATTACTGCCGTCCGTATCGAGGCGCAGCGTGCCGGCAGCCTCGGCCTGGTAGGCGAACCACTCAGAGTGTCCTCCGCCCAGACCGCAATGCACCGGCTCGCCCGGGTCGGAACCCGATCCACTAGTGCTGAAAATCTGGGATGTCGTGTAGCCGCGCGAGCCGCTGCCGCCGGAACTGGCCTTGTTTTTACCGCCGCCCGCCGCGCCCGGAACGGCGATGCCGCCGATGCCGCTGTTGGAAATCAACTGCGCCGTGTCGCCCGCTCCGCCGAGCTTGTCCTGCGCCAGCACCTTGTCATATCCGCGGCTGTTGATCTGAAGGTCCGCGTAGCGGGAGTAAATGGTGCGGGTCGGGGTATGCACCCGCATCCGGTATGTTCCCACCATGGAATCGTTCACTCCGGTGAAGGTTGTGCTCGTGTTAGTTGCGTTGCTGAGGGCCAAGCCTTTGAACTGCCATTCGAGTTCCGCCGGTCCGTCAGCTTCAAAGCGGACATCGAAGTACGCGTTGTCACCCAGCGCAACGCTGTAACTTCTGGGATGGGAACTGATCACCGGCAGATGTTCGGAAGTGGGCATGAGTTCCAGTTCCAAATTGATGTTGCCTTGGGCCAGCAGATAACCGCTCACCGCGATCTGGTAGGTCGTGCCCACCACGGCATTAAATTTTAGTTCGCTGGTGTGATTGGTGCCGGAATCGTCATCGCTTTCCACCGCCGTCAAATTGGTCAGAATGTTGCCCGTGTAAATGGCCAGCAAGGTGTCAAAGTCGCTGCCCACCGTGCTCACGGAGACGATGCCGCTGGCGGGCGCGGTCCACGCCAGCCACACCGAGTGGGTGTGACGTTTGCCATCGTGCCTGGGTTCCCCAGGCTCCAGGGTGGCCCCGATATTTGTGCCGTGGCCGAGCAGATACCTCACGCCCTGGAGGGCCACGGCGTTGTCGAACTGGTTGGCCCACGGCAACTCCGCCACGGTCACATCCAAGTAGGCCGCATCGCTGACGGTGGTGCCGTCCGGGTTGGACACCTGAACGCGATAGAAGCCTTCGTGGTCCAGGCGCGCGCTCGCCCGGATCAGCGTGGCATTGGTTTCTCCCGCCAGCGCGGTCTCATTGAAAGTCCATTGATAAGTCAGTGATCTGTCGTTGTTCACGGTTACGGCCAGAGTCATGGGCGAACCTGCGACG